>JAOZPP010000109.1 GCA_029932675.1 bacterium | reverse complement strand
AAAATACCGTGATTCGTTACTCGTTGCTCGTAGATCGTCAAGGGGAGTCAGGGGATGGGGGCTTACGAGCACGAACCACGAGCACGAGCTATGTTAGCTTAAAGGTTTACAATGTGCTGGGGGAGTTGGTGGAGACCTTAGTGGATGAGAGGCAGAGGGTGGGGAGATATAGGGTGAGATGGGATGCGAGCAAGGTGGCCAGTGGGGTCTACTTCTGCACTCTTAAGGCAGGAAGCTATCGGCAGACGATTAAGATGGTGGTGCTCAAATAAAGGTGTTAGGTGTTAGGAGAGATAGAGAGAGGGAATGACGAAATCCGAAACCCGAATGGCAAACAAGGGGCCGTAGATCGTTGTTCGTGGATCGTGCTCGTAGATCGTTGTTCGTAGATCGGGGTATGATCGGGGTATCTGTAGCCTTCTATCTTCAGTCCACAAGACAAGCGTCAGAATCGGGGTTCTGACGCCTCTGTGGGAAGCCCTGACAGCACAAAGCGATGAACTGAGCAGACTCAACAAACTCAATGACTGTGTAACAAAAAGAGGTTATCAGTTGCCAGCCCGACAAGCAAGGTCAACTGATAACCCCCGGATGCACAAGAAAGAGAAGGTATCCCCTTTCCTATGCCCTTTTGTAATATAGGGCAAGAGGGGTGAAAAGACAAGGAGTTTTTGAAACTTTAAACAAGGAGGTGGGAGATGTAGGATAATTTGGCTGGTAGTGAAAGACAGAAGGGGTAAACCTTAAACCAGGAGGTAAAAACCCTATTTTCTTGCAATACCAATCAATCTCGCTAATAGCCGAATGTCCTTTGTTCCAAGGGATGATGTGAAGCACAATTTTGTAATGAATCTCGTTAGTAGTTTTATGTCTTTGCTTTCCCAATTTTGTAAAGTTGCTATCAAATGCTCTATAGCCTGGCTCTTTTCGTCCACTGGTTGCGAGAATTCTTCTGATTCTTCAAACAATTTCGCAAGCGTTACCCCTAAGGCATCTGCTATCCTTTGTAAACTCATTATGGAAGGGGCAGAAACCCCTCGTTCCATTTGGCCAATAAAGAAAGGGCTTAAGTTTGCCTCTTCAGCTAACTTGGCCTGGGTAAATCCCTTCCTTTTGCGGAAGAAACGGACCCTTTTCCCGAGTCTCTGAATAATGTCCATGACAGTCACCACCTAAGAAGTTAATCATTCGGTTGATCTAAAAGAAGTTACTTTTACTGCCGATTTCTCTCCAGATTATTGGAGAAAAATGTTGACAAATACTGTTTGGCCCCATATATTAGAAACAACATATCCTAATCAGGGAAGGGGGGAAGAAATATGGAAACTAAAAATTGGTTCAGCGTTAAGGTTGCTCTTCTGTTAATCTGTATGGCAGTAGGCCATATAGACGCCCAGTGGTATCCTCAGGAGAGTGGGACTAAGTATAACCTGTATGGGGTCTGTTTTGTTGATTCCTTAAACGGCTGGGCCTGCGGTGATAGTGGCATTATCTTGCACACTTCTGACGGCGGCAATACCTGGCTTACTCAAACCAGTGGAACCTCTGAGCCTCTGGAGGATGTCTTCTTCTGGGATACAAGCACCGGGTGGGCAGTAGGAGGCCGAGGTGTCATCGTTCACACTGACGACGGAGGGAAAAGCTGGTCGATACAACCGACTCCTGTAAGTGAACATCTTTATGTTGTGCAGTTTGCGAGTTTAGACAATGGTTGGGTTGGAGGTGCCCATTTAACCCTGCTTGGAACCACCGATGCTGGAACGGTTTGGACTGGTAGCTCTGGAGACAGCACGACTGGGAATGTCTATGCTCTATTTCGGATAGACATTGGAAGGGGTGCTTTTACCTATACTGGGATTGGGACGATGTTCTTCACACTTGATGAAGGTGCAATATGGGAACCCTTTAGTTCGGACATCTTCCCCTATGCTTTTTTTGACTTATGGGGTTACCTGAATGCGACACTCCCTTCTTTCACTAGAGATTTTTATTGGATGGTTGGAGAAGAGGGACATGCTATGTGGGTTATAGTTGAGGAGTACAAGCCCCCACCACGCGCTTATGGATTAATCGGTTCAACTCCTGATACTTTGGATTTGTATGGTGTTACATTGGACCTTCCTTCCTGGAAGCTCTGGGCAGTGGGCCAGAAAGGCTGGATCATCTCCTCTACGGATACCGGGAAAACGTGGCAGAGTGACTCCAGCGGCACGGAAATGGATCTGTATGAGGTATCATTTCCCGATTCAGCCCAGGGGTGGGTGGTAGGGGAGTCGGGGACTATCCTGCACTATCATGGTCACTCCGGAATCAAGGATAGGGACTGGAGATGGAGTAGTCCTCGCTCTTTTCAGTTATTAGAACCCTACCCCAATCCTTTCAACCGAGGGACTGAAATCCAATATGTGGTGGCCAAACCCGAGTGGATGGAATTGAAGATTTATGACCTCAGAGGTAGCTTGATAAAAACCCTTCTGAGAGGGAAGCAGACTTCTGGATTCCACAGAATCAATTGGGATGGATGTGACAAAGCAGGAAGGGAGGTCTCCTCCGGAATCTACTTTTGCTGTTTAACTGCTTCAGACTTTACCGCTACTAAGAAGCTTGTGGTTCTGAAATAGCCAAACCTCTAACCATCGAAGGGAGTGATACTTATGAAGGAAGCTTAGATTTTCCAACAAGTTGGGAGAAACTTTAGACCAAGAAAGGAGGTCAAAGATGTTTCGTTTCAGGCTTTTCATCATGCTACTCTTTGTAGTAGCAACAGTGGTCAGCTCTGCCTCTGGGGTGAGATATGGCGATTATGAGAGCAACGATAGTGGACGCACCTGGATTTATTCCCCACAGAATAGCAAGGGCAAATCCGGCGATGGTTCCAAGGGGCTCAAATTGAACAGCAATTATACACTGGTGAAGGAGCTGATTATAACAGGTGCCCCTGTAGCATTTGGAGATGCTGATCATAATGGGAAAATAGAGTGCTACTCGCCCCTCTTTACCTCTTCTTATTCTGCAATCCGAGTCTATGAATTTGATAGTAATCTGGATACAACCATCAAGGATCTACCCTTCTATGGTATCCCTTGGGCATTTGGAGACATTGACCACGATGGACTGGCAGATCTTGTGATACAAACGGGTGACCCTGGGTGGCCCTCGGAAGGCAATGGTTACCTTCGGATATACGAATCCCCTGACCCATATTCCTACCCCAGCATATTGAAGCAACAAATCACTCTCCCTGGCAGAAAGGTGGAATACCGTGCCCTAATCATTGATACTGATAAGGACGGGAAAAATGAAGTGTTGCTAAGCGCAAATGGGTTTGGCATTGGAGACCTTCGCATATATGAATGGGAAAACGACAGCTTAGTCTTGAAATGGACAGCGCCAGAGATCCAATATATCACCTTGACGAAAGCGGTGGCAGATTTCGATGGTGATTCTAAGATTGAAATAGCCACCGTGGAATCCCGCTCTAAAACTGTGTATGTTTACGAAACGATTGGGGATAACCAGTATACTTTTATTCAATCCTGGCTGCTTCCATCCCACGTCTATTGTGGCTATGATGCGGTTCCGGCAACAAACCCCGATGGTGGAAGCTCAGAGTTTGCCGTGGGGTTGAACTATTTGTCAGAAGATAGTTCTCAATTTGAGTGGATTATCTATAGGGAAGTCAATGATAACTTTACCCAATGGTGGTCAACTACTTTCCCCAAAAACATATGGATAACAATGCCCAGGCATACCACTGGAGACTACGACCAAGATGGTTATGATGAAATTCTGGTAGCTGATTATCCTACGGTGAAAATTCTGGAATATCTCGATGGTGGAATGGGAGTGACTTGGACACAGGAACAGAGCAGTCCTACTTATCTCACCAGTGCAGATCTCAGGCTCGATGGGCTGATGAATTTTATTGTGGGTAATTCAGGACGAATAGGCATCTGGGAGGATAGCCGCCTATTGGCTGCCGGTCATCTTACTGAGGATACAATCTGGGACAGAGATGTCTTGGTTTTGGGTGATGTCACCGTAGATAGCGGTGTCACGCTCACCATCCAGCCAGGGGCGGAGGTCAGGTTTACCGCCGGAGCAGACAACCTGGGCTCTGGGGTGGATTCCACCCTCTGCGAGCTAATCGTAGAGGGGAGCCTGGATGCCCAGGGCACTGCTGCTCAACCCATCAGCATCAGCTCTACCTACGAGGGGGCCTGGTGGGGAATAAGGTTCAAGCAGGGGAGCAGTGGGCTACTCAAGCACGCGGTAGTTGAATACGGCTATTGTGGGGTCCTGGCCGACTCCGGCAGCACGGTAACCATAGACAGTTGCACCATCCAGAATAATGAGGTCTACGGGGTAAGGTGCGACCACACCGGTGGGGCCACTACCATCTCCGGCAACAGGATTTGGAACAACGGGGTCTACGGGGTATGGACTG
>JAOZPP010000017.1 GCA_029932675.1 bacterium | reverse complement strand
TACCCAGAGGAATAGGGGAGGAGTCCGCCCAATTGCTGAGTATGGGGGCTATTTTGGGCTTAAAAGAACTTTCAAAGAGCACTTGTTACTATTGCCGAGCTTCTTACGTCCTCTCCATAAGGGAAATTGGGTTTGAAAACCCCACTTCGCTCAGTTTATGAATAATTCGGGTTTTAATGAAATTTCATTCTATTTTTTCATCCTTTTAAATTTTTTTCTTGCATCCTCATTTTTTTCTTTATATTTAACCATCTGGTTAAATTAATTGGTTTAACAAAATGATTAAATCACTTGGTCAAAAAGAAGATCATATCCTGCAAATTGCCATGCAGGTCTTTTTAGAAAAAGGCTGGCACGGCACACGCATGCAGGAAATCGCCGATCGGGCCGGTATCAACAAGGCCATGCTGCACTACTACTTTCGCAGCAAAGAACGGTTGTACACTACTATCCTGGAAAAATTATTTATCCGCTTCATGAACTCCTTGGCCGATTCATTTAAGCCCGGGCAGGACTTTGCCACAACCCTGAGAACATTCCTGGATCGTTTTCATGATCACCTTTTGCAAAACCCCAATCTTCCGCTCTTTATTGTGCGCGAATTGAGCGAAGGGGGCAAAATTGTTAAGCGGGTTGTGGAACAGGTTGTAAATCAACAGGGTTTACGGACACCACAAATGATGATTAACGAATTCAAACATGCCCAAAAACGCGGCGAGATCATCCCCATTGAAGAACCAGTGCAATTCCTCCTAACTGTAATCGGGGCCTGTGTTTACTTTTTTCTGGCAAAACCCATTCTGAATCCTGTCTTTCCTGAAATTGATTTTGACTCGCCGCAGTTTATTGAACAACGCAAAAAATTGATCTTTGAACATCTTTATCTCGGCATTAAAAACCGGGAGAAAAACCCATGATGTATTTAAAAAAGTGGTAACCTTAGGCCTGGTTTTTTGTTTTATGTTCGCAACGCATAGTACAGCTCAAAGCCTAGACGCAGTAGTCCAACTGGCCTTAAAAAAATCACAACTGGAGGCAAAAGCCACCTTTAGAAAAAGACTCCCCGCGCTCGATCTTTCTGCTTCCTATCGACATGTAACCCATCGATGGCCGAAATCAAATTTCCATCTTTTCCAGGTATACCGGGCCTGCCAGCCCTGCCCTCAAACATCAGTCTGGGTAGTTACCATACGTATGAATCCGGTCTTACCCTCAAATACGTGCTGTTCAGCGGTTTTGCACAAAAAAAATCAAGTAAAGCTAATGTCTCAAAAGGCAGAGCTGGAAAACATCAATCTAAAAGGGAAGGAAAAAGAAATTGCTTTTAGAGTGATTGCAGCCTATCGCAACGTTCAAAACAAGCAACTGGAAATTGAAGCGCTTAAAGCCGCTCTCGAACGCGTCGACTGGCAAATGAAACGCATTAAGTCCCTGGTAAAACAGGGCATGGCCTCGGTTACCGATTTTAACGAGGCTAATTTACAACTCACCCAAGCTGAACTGAACTTAAAACGGCAGCGCTTGTTAATGGCTCTCAAACGTAGCGAAATTGAGTATTTAAGCGGTAAACCATTAAACCAATGGAGAATCCCATGAAATACATCTTAAAATATTTCGGACTGAGTTTATTTGTTTTTATTTTATTTTCCTGCTCAGGAAACGATAAACCTTTTGCCTACAATGGTCGCATTGATACCGATGTAATTCGTCTGGTGGCCAAAACGGCCGGTACGGTGGACACTTTAGCGGTTCAGGAAGGCGACCTGGTAAACAAAGGCCAATTGCTGGTCAGGGTGAATGACGATCGGCTTCGTCTGCAACTTAAGCAGCAAATGGCTCAGATAGAAGAATTAAACACCAATCTGCAAGTGCTCAAAAGTAAGCAGCGTCAGGTTCAAAGCCAGCTCAATTTCAATTTACAAACGCTGAGCAAAACAAAAGCCATGCTTCAGCAGGGTGCAGCTACAGAACAACAGGTCGATCAGTTACAAACACAGGTTGACGTGCTGAAAGCGCAACTTGATGAAGTATTAGCCAATGAAAGGTTGATCTCCAGCAAACGGGATCAATTGCAGGCCGCCATGGGCATTACAAAACTAAACCTTAAAGATTGCCGGGTAACAGCACCCTTAGATGGAACGGTGATAAATCGTTTTGTAGATTTGTATGAGAGTGTGGCTCCGGGCAGCCCGCTGTTAGAGCTGGCTGATCTTTCCGTTTTAAAAGCGACGATTTACGTTCCCCTGACCAAACTGAATGAAATCAAACCAGGGCAAAAAGCCAGAGTTAAAGTCGATGGTCTGGAAGAGACCTTTGAAGGTCGCATTATCTGGATTGCCAGCGAGGCTGAGTTCACACCTAAAACCATTTTAACCAAAGAAACACGCACATCGCTGGTTTACGCTGTTAAAATCGAAGTACCTAACCCTGAACAAAAATTAAAAATTGGAATGCCTGTTGAGGTTTATCTGGAAAATGAATGAAAAACCTTTAATCGTAGAAAATATTGAAAAGTCATTTGGCAGTGTGCAGGCCCTGCGCGGTGTAAGTTTAGAGTTGGAGCGCGGACAAATTTACGGCCTGATAGGTCCCGATGGTGCTGGCAAAACGACGCTAATGCGTATTATTGTCACTCTGCTCAATCAAGATTCAGGTAAAATTCTGTTCCAGGGTAAAGATGCGCAAAAACAGACGGCCTTTGTTCGCAAAAACATCGGTTACATGCCGCAACGTTTTAGCCTATACCCAGATTTAACCGTTGAAGAAAATCTGCATTTTTTTAGCGATTTGTTTGGCGTTGCAACGCAAGTTCAGGCCCAAAGAATCGAACGGCTCTATCAATTTTCAAGGTTAGAGCCCTTTAAAGACAGGCGGGCTGAGGCTCTTTCCGGAGGCATGAAACAAAAATTAGCCCTTTCCTGCATGTTAATGCACGAGCCATCGGTCATGGTCATGGATGAACCAACGTATGGTGTAGATCCGGTTTCCCGGGCTGAATTATGGGACATTCTGAAGGAGTTAGCCGGTCAAGGTAAATCAATTCTGGTCAGTACGGCATACATGGATGAAGCCTTACTGTGCGATCGGATCGCGCTGATTTTTAAGGGACAATTGCTGGCTAGTGGCACTCCACAGGAATTGAGGCGCACAATCACCCATGCGCTTTATTTAATCAAAACACAAAAGGCGCACTATGTTTTTCAGGAATTGCGCAGGCACTTTCCAGAAACAGATTGCCACCTGTTTGGAGAAGGCGTTCATCTGCTTGACAGGCAAAATACCGGCCTGAGCAAAATCCGCCAGATGCTCGAACAAAACAAACTGCCGTTCGAATCCGTGCAACAAATTGAACCGGGTATCGAAGACGTTTTTTTAGATTTAATTCACCGGAGAGAGGTAGAACCATGAGTAACAACAATACTGTTGAAGTTAAAGAATTAACCAAAAAATTCGGTGGTTTTACTGCTGTTGATCGGGTTACGTTTCAGGTAAAAAAAGGTGAAATCTTTGGTTTTTTAGGGGCCAATGGGGCCGGTAAAACAACTACCATCCGCATGTTGTGTGGCCTGTTACTACCCACTGCCGGGTGGGCAAGCGTTGGTGGATTTGATGTGTTCACCCAACAGGAGCAGATTAAGCAGCACATCGGCTACATGAGTCAACGCTTTAGCCTTTACGAAGATTTAACCGTGCGCGAAAATATCGAATTTTACGGTGGCATTTACGGTCTGAGCCGCAAGGAGATCAAACAAAAAAGTGAAGAATTGCTGGATTACTTAAACCTCTCGGATCGGTCAGACACGCTGACCGCTGAATTGCCTTTAGGACTAAAACAACGCATGGCTTTAAGCACTGCCCTTTTACACGAGCCAGAAATCATCTTCTTAGATGAACCAACCAGCGGCGTTGACCCGGAATCACGGCGACAATTCTGGCTTTTGATTTACGAGCTGGCTGCTCAAGGCAAAACCGTTTTCGTCACCACTCATTTCATGGACGAAGCGGAGTATTGCCAGCGCATTTCCATCATGCAAAATGGCAGAATTATTGAATTAGATGCGCCACAAAAATTGAAAGAAAAATACCAGGCATCGTCCATGCAGGAGGTGTTTTTGAAATCTATCGGAGAAAAGCCCAAATGACCAGAACCTTTATGAGCATTGTAAAAAAAGAGTTTTTACACATCGTGCGTGATTACCAGACTTTGATCATCATTTTCATTATGCCCGTAATCATGCTCATCCTGTTTGGTTATGCCATTACGCTTGAAATGAGACAAATAGAGATTGCCGTAGTCGATCGATCACGCATACCACAAAGCAGAATGTTGATCAATCATTTGCAAAGCAGTGATTTTTTCAACATTCAGGCTTACGACATACCCGAGCAGCAATTCGAATCTTATCTTCAACAACGTAAGGTACGCTGTATTATGGTCATCCCGGCTGACTTCGCGCGATCTCTTAAACAGGAAAGATTTACCCCCATCCAGTTGTTGATAGATGCTAGCGATCCCAACGCTGCAAATTTCATTCAGAGTTACCTGCAAAAGATCATAGCGCTCTTTAATACTGAAAATAATCCGCAATTTAAATTTCCGTTTGAAATTATTCCACGCTTCATGTTCAACCCTGATTTAAAGTCGGACTACTTTTTTGTTCCGGGGCTGATTGCCGTCATTATTTTGTTGATTAGCGCGTTGCTTACCAGCATTGCCATCGCACGCGAAAAAGAGCGCGGCACGTTTGAACAAATTCTGGTCAGCCCGGTTCGTGCCTCGCAAATCATTTTGGGTAAGGTCATTCCCTACATTGTCCTGGGATTTTTGGATAGCACCATTATTTTAGTAATTGGTCATTACTGGTTTCAGGTGCCAGTGGAAGGTTCCGTTTTACTGTTGCTACTCACGCTCATCCTTTATCTATTAACGGGTTTAAGTTTTGGTCTGTTTGTTTCCACCATTACTGATTCACAACGTACGGCCATGCTCATTGCTCTATTGATGACTATTTTACCGACCATTCTGCTTAGCGGCTTTATTTTTCCAGTTCCAAGCATGCCGTTCCTTTTCCAATACGTCAGTAAAATCATTCCCGCCACGCATTTCTTGAAGATCATTCGCGGCATCTTGTTAAAGGGCAACAGTCTGTTAGAACTCAAAGTGCAAATCGGCTACTTAATTGGCCTGGCTGCATTTATGATTGTTCTGAGTATTAAAAAATTTAAGACAAGTCTGGAGTAACCATGCAACGATTGTTCTACATCATTCAAAAGGAATTCCGACAAATCGTTCGCGAAAAAATTTTTATTGGAATTATTTTTGTTGTTCCTGTCCTTCAGTTAGTGGTCATGGGCTTTGCCGTGACAACAGACATTAAAAATATTCCCACCGTTCTGGTTAACGAAGACAATTCCTCTTTTAGCAGGCGTATTGAAGATGTTTTGCAGACTTCCCGTACTTTCAATTATTTAGGTCGTCTGCCAAATATGGCCAAGGCCCGTATCTGGATTACCGGAGGGAAAGCGCAATTAGCCGTGATCATTCCGCCACGCTTCGAGCGTGACTTAAAGGCAGGGCATTCCCCTCAACTGATGACTTTGATTGACGGGGTTGATGGCAATTCGGCCGGCGTGATTGCCGCATACGTTAATCTCCTGGCCAAGCGCTTACAAAGAGACTGGCTGTTGGAAATGGGCCTTTCACCAAGACAGTTAGCTTCCATTCATTTAACTACTCTTGAAACGCGTATGCTTTACAATCCGGACCTGGAAAGTGTTTACAACATTGTGCCTGGCATATTATCCATGTTGATCATGATCATTAGCGCTTTTTTGACTGGTATGTCAATCGTTCGAGAAAAAGAGATCGGCACACTGGAACAACTAATGGTCACGCCAATACACAACTGGGAGCTGTTAGCGGGCAAAATTATTCCTTTGGCTTTAATTGTGATGCTGCTTTTCAACGTTGGTATGGTGGCTGCCCGTTTTATTTTTGGCTTGTGGATGCAAGGCAGTCTGTTAGGTCTGGAGCTATTAGCTGTATTGTTTACCTTAAGTGGTCTGTCACTGGGGATTTTTATTTCAACTATCACTCAAACACAACAACAGGCCATGTTTTTAGCCTGGTTTTTTTTGGTATTATCCCTTTTGCTATCCGGACTTTTCATCCCTATCGAAAATATGCCCTCGGCCATTCAGGCCATTACCTATTTAAATCCGGTGCGTTATTTTATGATAATCGTTCGTGAGATTTATTTGAAGGGAACACCGCTTGGGTACTTGTGGAGACAGGGGGCAGCCATGACTGTATTCGGGGGACTGATGTTCATTTTAGCCAGTTTACGCTTCCATAAACGACTGGGTTGATTTTTATCTCTAAATCTTAAATTGGTTGGACATAAACACGCCACCCAACTAAATTACCTGGACCGTGGGCTTGGGGGGACACCTTTTACAAGCTCTTTTTTTATTGCATATTAGAAACTATTTAATCTCTTGGAGCCTCTAATATGCAACATTTAGTCAATAAAAATAGCTATCTTTTTGCTTCATAAAAACTTATAAAAGGTGTCCCCCTTCTTTCTGTTCTGTAAGAAGGAGTTATCTCAGGTGAGAGGAGTATGTCTTTAGAACATCATGAGTGGGAGCCCATGACAACTGAAGAAGCGAGTCAGTTGTTCAGGGCTCTATCTATACCTTGGTGGGTAGCTGGCGGTGTGGCCATTGACCTTTTCGTTGGGCGGACAACCCGAGAGCATGACGACTTTGACGTACTGATACTGCGGAGAGACCAACTGGTCATGCAAGGATATCTGAAGGGTTGGGACCTGCACAGGACTAATCAACCTGGTCTGAAGCCGTGGCTGGCGGGAGAATATCTTGGGCTAGGGGTGAATCAGGTTTGGTGTAGACGAACGCCTGATTCGTTGTGGGCTCTTGAGGTAATGTTCATGGACACGGTAGGCGATAGATGGGTCTTTCGGCGAGCACCCAGCATTGGTGGGTCGTTGGCGAGTCTGGGGCGGGAGACGCCTGAGGGAATTCCTTACCTGTCACCGGAAATCCAACTGTTATACAAGGCAAGGCAGGAGCCCACGGTGAAGGATGAGAGGGATTTCGAGGCGGTATTGCCTCTGCTGAATGAAACCCAGAAGCTGTGGTTGCAGTCGGCGTTGAAGGTGCAATTTCCCGGTAGACATCCGTGGAGTCGGCGACTCGATGGTGAAGGTGCTCAGACGGTGTAAGGCAAAAGCCCTGCTGAAGGAGGATGGGAGAGACACCGCCACGGGGATGGAAGGCACGCCTAACAAGTCGTTGCAGCCTACACGCTGGTCGAGGTTCCAATTGATGCTGGTCTGGGTGACGAGTCGTTCTGTGGATTGATGGGCACAGCGATAAACCCGCGTGCGGCTAAACTCCTGGCCGTTATCTCCTCTTCAAAAATTTCTTGCACTTTCGTTTTACGTCAACTATATTGCAATACAAACAATACACTGGAGGCAATGCACGAGCAAAGCTATTTCTGTACGACCCCCTGATGGTCTGACTGCAAGGCTATCTGAGATTGCTAAAGAAACAGAACGCCCTAAGTCTTTCCATATTCAGAAAGCGTTGGAAGCTTATTGGGCCGAACTAGCTGATCTGCAGGTAGCAATAGATCGACTGCACGATACCTCTGATCCCGTTGTCAGGTTAGATGAAATGAGGAAAGAACTTGAGTTATAAGATAGCATTCAAAAAGTCAGTCTCACGGGACCCTAAGAAAATAGACATAGATCAGGCAGATAAGGTTCTTAAAAAAATTGAAGAATATCTGCCTGAAAACGCAGGGCGATTCCCAATGCTGACAGGAAAGTTTGCGGGGTTGCGGAATTTTAGGGGCGGAGATTATAGGGTCATTTACACCGTCATTGAAGATACGGGCCTTATATTGAGGATCAGCCATCGGAGTCCTACAGATAGGGATATATCAACCTTGCCTTACCGGTGGGCTTTTGCGTTATCCTGTCAAAACGGTATTGCTGGAGGCAGCTAAGTCCAGATGAAAAAAGACTTAGAAAAGGAAGTTCTAAAACTACGAGAGGCAGTGGAGGAACTCTCCATCCTCAACGAGATCGCTGTGGCCATCGGTTCAACGATGAATGTGGAGGAGATAACCAAGCTCATCGTCTCCAAGTGTATCAGGAGAATCGGAGTAGAACAGGGAGCGGTAACCCTCCTCCAGGAGGACCAGGCTGATCCCTTGAAGACATTTGTGAGGGTAATGGATACAAAGCGGGGAGACGTTCCCTATAGGTTAGGGGTGAGCCTAACTGGCTGGATGCTCAAGAATCAGAAGCCCCTCTTAATAAACGACTTAAGCACAGACGAAAGGTTCTCCGGAATCAGGGAGGAAACGGGGGGGATCAAATCGATCTTGGCCGTCCCCCTTAAGGTGAAGAATAAAGTCATTGGCCATATCTCTCTGTTCAACAAGAGTGGGGGAGGTTTTACCGCGGGGGATCAGAGGCTTCTATCGATTATCGCCATTCAGTCAGCCCAGACAATTGAGAACGCCCGACTCTATGAGGAGGAACGAAGGCTTCTCGCTTTAGAGGAGGACTTGAGGGTGGCCCGGCGTATCCAAAAGAGCCTCCTCCCTCAAGGAAATCCATCGATCGAAGGGATGGAGATCTACGGCCTTTCCATCCCCGCCAAGCAAGTCGGTGGTGACTATTACGATTTCATCGAGATTGACCAACATCACTTAGGAGTTGCCATAGCGGATGTCTCCGGCAAGGGAACCCCGGCAGCCCTGCTGATGGCAAATCTCCAAGCCAGCCTGCGGGCTCAAGCGCTCATCAACCGGTCCGTGAAAGAAGCAGTAACTCAAGTCAACCTTATGCTTTCTAAAACCATCGATGCCGGGAAGTTTATTACCCTCTTCTACGGGGTTTTGGATATCCCCAAGAGAGCCTTTACCTACACAAATGCTGGACATAACTTCCCCATTCTCCTCGATAATAAAGGAAACACTCAGAAACTGGACAGGGGTGGGTTGGTCCTGGGAATGCTTGATAGTTCCGTCTATGAGGAAGAAACCGTCCATTTGAAACCGGGCGACCTCTTGCTTCTCTACACAGACGGCGCGACCGAAGCAAGCAATGAAAGGGATGAGATGTTCGAAGAGGAGAGGCTACTGAGGATCCTCATGGAGAATCAAGAGGGTTCAGCACAAGAGATCTGCCAGAGGATCGCCGCCTCTGCCCTCTCCTTTCAGGGGGAGCAACCCCAGGGTGATGATATGACCTTAGTAGCGTTGAAGGCCTGACTTCCTTCCTCAATGGCTCTGTTGGAGGGACTACTCTGTCCCCCCTTCACTTCCCAATATCTCCTCTACCACTTCAGCCAGCTTCCTTGTTCTCCCCCTCTTTTCTGCCTCTTGGACTACCTGAGGAGTCAGTTGGGAGATAAACTGGGATCGCAACCGCTCCCCCCTGGTATTGGTCTCCCTATAGGTCGAAGGGTGGTGAAGGACAAGGGCAAGAAGCTCCAATGACTTCTCTCTCTCCCCTTCCCTGGCCAGAAAAGTGGCCAGGCCCACAAGGATATCCAAGACAAGGGGAAGTGCATAAATCCCCATAGCATTTTTCAAGGCCTCCAGCCAATACCTTTTTGACTCCTGATGTTCCCCTCGTGCATAGGCGACATTGCCCAAGCCATTGAGAAAACTGGCAATTCCCCAGCGGGTGCCCATCCCCTGAGCAATGGATAGGCCTTCCCGATAGAGTTGTTCTGCTCGTTCATACTTCCCCCGCCGGTAGGCAAGATTACCCAAATGCTCAAGGGAGACGGTTGTCACCCATTGATAGCCGATCTCCCTGGAGATGGTGAGGCTCTCCTCAAGGATCTTCTCTGCCTCCCCGTACTCCCGCAATGTGTTAGCCACATTACCCAGACCGCCAAGGGAATAAGCCCTCCCCCAGCGGTGGCCAATCTCATTGGACATCATCAGGCCCTCAAGATGGAGTCGCCTCGCCTCTTCATACTCCCCTATCGCCCAGGCAATATATCCGAGATTATTCAAAGAGAGGATGATTTGTCTGCGGTCGCCTACCTCCCGGGCAATGTCCAGGCTCTCCTGATAGAGGCACCGCGCTTGGTTAAACTCCCCCATCCCCTCGGTAACATAAGCTAAGTTGTGCAGAGAGATAGCCTCCCCTTGAAGATCACCCATCTGCTTGCGGAGGGTCAGGCTCTCCTGATGCACCTGTTTAGCCTCTCTTAAATTCCCCAATGCGGCGAGGACATTGCCAAGGTTGTTAAGCGACCTCGCTATCCCCCATTGGTCTCCGATCTTTCTGCGAATGGTTAGGCTCTCTTCTATGAGCCTTTTTGCCCCCTCCATATTCCTCCCCAGCCTATAGTCGATCTCCCCTAAGCTGTTGAGGCAAAAGCCAATCTCCTCCAAAAGGCCGAGTTTACGGAAGATAAGAAGACCTCTCTCCAGAAGCCCCTTGGCCTTTTCATAAAGGCAGAGATGACAGGAGAACACCCCTTGGCGGGCAAGGAGCCTCCCCAAGGTTTGGCTCCTCTGCTCGTCGATGGTTTCCACCTCCCCACCCAACCTCTCTACCGCCCTCCCAAATGCCCCCTCTCCCTCCTGGAGAAGGCCCCGCATAACATAAAATTGGTATAGCCCTTCCACATACTTGGCCACCTCATCCTGCCTGCCCTCCTCCACAGCCCAGTTCCACCCCCGCCGCACATTCTCTATCTCCTCCCCTATCTCCCCCAATGCCTCCCTCTGCCTCCTTCCCTTTAGATCCCCCTCCCTTCGATGCACAAACTCGGCGTAGTATTTACAGTGAAGTTCCTCCACCTTATACCTCTCTTCAGGGGCCTCTCGGAGCTTCTCCTCTCCATACTGTCTCATAAGCTCATGTAACTCATACTTATTAGAAGAGCACCTCCGTACAAAGGACTTATCCACTAAGGCAGAAAGGTGTCCAAGGGAGGCACCAGCCACCCTCTCCGCAGCTTCTCTACTAAACCCACCCCGAAATATCGAGATCCTCATAAAAACCCACCTCTCAGTCTCAGAAAGCATCCCCCAGGAGCCTTCAAGCACAGCCCGCAAACTCCTGTGCCGTTCAGGCATATCCCTTAAGGTGGTGGCCAGAAAATCGATACTCCTCTTCATCTCCTGGGCAATCTCCCTACAGGAGAGCATCCTCACCCAGGCAGCGGCCAATTCAATCCCCAATGGCATCCCCTCAACCAACCGACAGATGCGCACCACAAAGGGCGCCTCCTCAGGGGAAAGGCTAAATCCTGGATGTATTCTCTGGGCAGTTTGGAGAAATAACTGCACCCCACTGTAATCGCCAATTGCCCCTGTCACTTCATCTGGAGGGAGACTCATCCCCCCCACCTCATATATCCACTCCCCCCACAGATTCAACCTCTGCCTGGAGGTCACTATAAGTTTCACCTTTGGCGCCGCTTCCAGGATCTCCCCCAAAAGACCTGCCCCCTCTAAGAGGTGCTCAAAATTATCCATCACTAAGAGCATCTCCTTCTCCCCAAGATAATTGAGAAGCTGCACCTTAGGATCCTCCCCACTGTAGAGAGAATATTTGAGCACATTCGCAATGGTAGAAACCAAGAATTCGGCAGAAGTCAAGGGGCCCAGAGGGATGAAGAAGACCCCTTGGGGGAACTCCCCTACTCTTTCATATGCCGCCTGCAGGGCTAATCGAGTCTTGCCCATCCCACCTGGACCAAGCAGAGTCAACAGTCTACAGGAGGGATCGGCCAAAAGCTGGGCAATCTCCCTGAGCTCTTTCTCCCTCCCTAAGAAGGCGGTCGGCTGAGGTGGAAGGTTGTGGAGAACAGATGGGGTCTGAACCTTCTGCTGAATGGGCACAGCCTTCTGAGAAGCTATTGGCTCTACCTCTATGCCCAACTGGGAAAGATCAAGTAGATCAGCCCCATAAAAGGGACTAAACACCTCCTTAGTAGGCATAGAACTATACTTGTCCAACCGATGAAAGGTTCCGCTGATCACCTTCTCCTGACAACCAGGGAACCTCAACTGGGTCCCCCAACTGGGCTTGCCCTTAAAGAGTGGCGTCATCTCCACCCCCTCTGCAGTACGTATCTTGGGATGAGGTCTCACCGGAAAGACAACTGTTGTGTGGTCTAACTCAGCAGCATTCAAAATTACGGTGAACGTCTCGCTGCTTTTCTCCTGAAGATAGTAGAAAGCACGCGCCGCATGGATGAAAGCCTCCGGCTCGCTGTTCAGGGCAGAGACAAAAACCCAGTGCAACCCATCTTCGGTGAGCGACTTGAGAAAATCAAACATCGGTACCCTCCCCTCCACCCTCACCTCCCCCACATAATCCTTGCAAATCAAAAAAAGAAAATTGCCCCAGTTGGTGATAAACCTGTGCAATACCCTCCCGCAAACCAAACTCTCCTTGGCCAAAAGCGAAAACTCACTGGAAAAGGGAGTAAGCTTCATCTGAGTGTAAACCCTCACCCCACCCCCTGCCCTTATCCATATCCTGCAGAAATTCACTAACTTCCCCTCCACCCCCCCTACCCCAAGCCCATGCTCCTCCCTCTCCCCCTCCCCCAATAACCTCTCCAAATCCCGCAACCTCGTATGCTCATAACAAATGTTGGCCACTAAATCCCTTCCCCCCTCTCCCAATGCCTCCTCAAATGCCTCCAAATACCCAAAAGGAGCAGCTAACTCCGGGAAAAGAAGCACATCTACCCCCAAACTATGAGCATACTCAATAACCTTGAGCACCTTCTCCGCCTGCCTCTCCCCATCCCTCACCCTCACCAATCCCTCCTTGGCAAATACATCCTCATCATACCCAGGACTAATCTGCGCCAGCATCACCCGCAGACTATCCTTCGCCTCCCTAAACTCCACCCTCTCATCCTTCACTAATATACCACCCCTTGCCCCCACAGAGCCAACTACAGATGGCCCTAATCCAGCAGAACCAAGCCCCCCACGCAGCGACCGGAGATCAACCAAAAGCTCCCCAACCCCCTGATAACGCTCCCGCACATCCTTGGCCAACATCTTCCCTATAACCCCCTCCAACCCTCGAAGAACCCCAGAACGCAACTTCCCCACCGGCTCAGGCTCCTCATTCAAAATGGAATAGATCACCGCCTGCTCATACTCCCCCTGGAAGGGAAGCCTCCCGGTGACCATCTCATACAACATAACCCCTAAAGACCAAATGTCTGTGCGCTCATCTACCCCCTCCCCCCTAACTTGCTCCGGAGACATATAGGCTACGGTTCCTAAAGTCCTTCCTTCCTTAGGAAGCTTTCTCCCTCCTCTCAGCTTAGCCAAGCCAAAGTCCATAATCTTTACCTGACCTTTGGTTGTCACTATGATATTTGCCAGCTTGATGTCCCGATGAACAATCCCTTTCTCATGTGCTGCCTGCAAACCCTCAGCAACCTGCATCCCAATATCCAGAGCTTCTTCAAGTTTCGGTGGACCAGATTCGACCTTTTCCTTCAGGTTTTGACCTTCGATATAGGCCATAGATATGAAGGTTTGCCCTTCAGTTTCCTCAATTTCGTAGACGGTACAAATGTTGGGATGGTCTAGCGCCGCTGCCGCCTGGGCCTCCTGGATGAAACGCTGCTTTGCCTCTGGGTCCTTCATCAGCTCTGGCGGCAGAAACTTGAGGGCAACGGTGCGTTTGAGCTTCAGGTCTTCTGCCTTATATACCACACCCATACCGCCTTCCCCCAACTTCTCTAAGATTCTATAGTGGGATACAGTTTTCCCAATCATTTTCCCAGACCCATCTTCTCGAGCAGTGGGCCAAAACGTGGATCCGACCTCACCCCATCAAACCGCGGATCCACCTGGAGATAGCATAACAATTCGTCGTGTTCCTCATAGGCCCTCTCTAACCACTGAAAGCCTTGACCCACCTTACCAAGGGCAAAGCTCAACCAGGCGAGGTAGACTGGCGATGGACGCTCCCCCTTCGATCGGCCCCCTAATTCCCCCAATAGCCCCTGGGCTTTGGTTCTCTCCCCCATCTTCGCATAGGCAATGCCAGCCATAGCCTGTAGCGCAGCTTTTCCTTTGAGATCGCTGGCTGGCAGAAGTTCCTTTGCCTTTTGAAACTCCCCCAGGGCCTCCTCATACATCCCCTTCTCCAGATATACCAACCCGAGTACAGCGCATAAATCAAAGGAAAAAGGGGCTATCTCTAAAGCCTTCTGGAGTTGTTCAAGGGCTTGATCATACCTCCGGGAAAGGTAGAGAACCCAACCATATCCTATGTTTATCATTGCGCTGTTGGGAGCCAACTCCAGGGCGCGCTGTATCTCAGATAGGCCTTCCTCTACCCGCCCCATCTGAGCCAGCAGCACTGCATAGCTGGCATAGCTTATCTCATTGGTCGGATCAATCTCCAAGACTCGCTTGTATAGTTCCTTGGCTCCATCCCAGTCTCCCAATCGGCTCTTTATCGTAGCCAAACGAATGTTTATCACCGGGGAGAGCGGATCAAGCCTCAGAGCATATTCTTCCTCCCTCACTGCCTCCTCAAACCGGCCCATCCCCTCCAACAGGATGGAGTACCAATGGTGAGCAGTTGCATAACCGGGGTTGTGCACGAGGGCCCGTCTGCATTCTCGCTCCGCTCCATCCAGATTGTTTTGGAAGATATGCTCAATCATCGCCATCGATGCGTGCGCCTCGGACAGCGAATCGTCTATCTCGAGTGCCTTCAGGGCGAATTCCTTCGCCTTCTGATGGGCTTCTTTGCGGGAGATGACTTGGTAGGAATAAAGCATATTATAGACGTCAGCCAGCCCTGCATAAGCCAGGGCGTAGTCAGGATCCCTTTCGATCGCCTGGTTGAAGAACTGAGTGGCCTTCTCCAGCCCCTCTTCTGTCCTCTTATTCCAGAAGTAGCGGCCGCGCAGGTAAAGGTTATGCGCCTCTGCATCCTCGGTATGACGCTTCTTGAGCTTGGCCTCCTCTCCTCCCAAGAGCTTGATCTTCAGCTTGTCCACTATGGCTAGGGCTATCTCATCCTGAATAGCGAATACATCCTCCATCTCCCGATCATATTTTTCAGACCAGATATGGTAACCATCAGCAACATTGATAAGCTGGGCCGAGATGCGCAACCGGTTACCCGCTTTTCTTACACTACCTTCAAGTAAAGTCTCTACATTCAACTTCCGGCCAATCTCCCGGATGTCCTCACTTTTCCCCTTGAAGACAAAAGCTGAAGTTCGAGCTACAACCCACAGGCCTTTCACATGGCTTAAGGCGTTAATGATCTCCTCTGCCATTCCGTCACAGAAGTATTCTTGTTCTGGATCGGCACTCAGATTGGTGAATGGGAGCACGGCTATGGAGGGTTTATGCTCTGATGGGGAAAACCCTCCTATTGAAACACTTGGCTCGAGCCTCCCCCTCAACGACTCCAGATCGGCGAGCATCTGGCCCATCTGCTGGTATCGTCTATCCAAACTTTTTTCCAGGGCCCTGTTGACCACCTGCTCTAATTCCATAGGCACCCCCGAACGGAGATGGGGAATCGATTCAGGTTCTTCGTTCAAAATGGAATAGATTACCGCCTGCTCGTAATCGCCCCGGAAGGGAAGCTCTCCGGTGACCATTTCATAAAGGACAACACCTAAGGACCAAATATCTGTGCGGTGATCTACCTCTTCGCCCTGTGCTTGTTCGGGAGACATATAGGCTACGGTCCCCGCGGTGGTGCCAACCTTGGTCAGCCTCACCTGCCCGGCTAACTTGGCCAGGCCGAAATCCATAATCTTCACCTGACCTTTGGTGGTCACCATGATATTGGCACTTTTAATGTCCCGATGCACGATCCCTTTCTCGTGCGCCTCCCGTAGACCCTCGGCAACCTGAATGGTGATATTTAAAGCCTCCTCCAACCCCAATGGACCTG
The DNA here is from genome assembly GCA_029932675.1 of bacterium. Taxonomy (GTDB): domain Bacteria; phylum SM23-81; class DAOVCL01; order DAOVCL01; family DAOVCL01; genus DAOVCL01. The sequence goes on along the minus strand of JAOZPP010000017.1, from coordinate 28,394 downwards.
ACTCGATCTTCTCCTTCACTGTCCGGCCCTCATAACAGGCCATGGAGATAAACATCCGGCCATCTTCAGTCTCGTTAATCTCATAGATCGTGCAGATATTAGGATGATCGAGCACTGAGGCCGCCTGTGCCTCCTGGATAAAGCGTCTTTTCGCCTCCGGGTCCCGGGTCAGCGCCGCCGGGAGAAACTTTAAGGCAACGGTGCGTTTGAGCTTGCTATCCTCGGCCTTGTAGACCACCCCCATACCACCCTCACCAAGCTTCTCTAAGATTTTATAATGGGAGACTATTGACCCCTTTGATAAGGAGTAAGGGGGTCGCATCCCATTATCCTCAGGTTCTGCTACCATTGCGCCTATCCCCTCTTCGTCTGCTCCTCAAACCAACCCAGTGGGATCCCAAGCTCTATTTACTTTCAATATATCCATTTTCCTATCCCTCGCAAGGATAAAATATTGGATACCCTATCAGCAACCTGTAGGCCCACAGAGAGAAACAAAAAGGGGGGAGCTTTAGTCTCCCCCCTTTTTACTTCTGGCTGCTTGTGAACGCAGCTCACTTCAACAGAATCAGCTTCTTAGTCTGCACAAAATCGCCCGCCTTAAGCCTGTAGAAGTAGATCCCGCTGGCCAAGCCTCCGCCATCCCAGGTGAATGTGTAATAGCCCGCCTCCTGATCCCGGTCAAGTAGGGTCCTCATCCTCTGGCCGGCCACATTGTAGAGGAGAAGGGTCACATGGCTCGCTTGCGGAAGAGCGTATCTGATCTCAGTCTGCGCGTTGAAAGGGTTGGGATAGTTCTGTGACAGGGCAAATTCGGCTGGCAACTCAGGGGACTCGCCAAATTTATAGGCAATTGGTGGGATGTCCAAGGGAATGACGCCAGAAGGTAGGTTAAACCAGGCACAGTTGATGTATAAGGCTATAAGAATGACATCCCTATCATTACCTGGATCATCATCGCTCAATAGCATCGCCATATAGGTTATCGCCTGAGAAGCTGTTGCTCCATCACAGCTCACTACTTGGAATGTGTTCAGCCTTCCGGATACGACGTTCAGGAGGGTAGCGAAGAAATGTTTCCTCGCTCTTTCCGTTACTGGTCCGCGGAACCTTGTAGAGAGAACTTGGTTCATCCCCGTGAGTCCGCCTACGCCGGCATAGATGGGGAAATGCGGGTCAAAGTGAGTATGAATCTGGCCGAGGAAGCTTAAAAGCTCATCACCAGAATAGTGAGACCAACCCCAGCCACGGATAGCACACTTAACCTGCCACCACCACCACCAAGCTTGCCGGACCCTCCCGGTGTTTGGATTCTCTTCCAGGGTGAAGTCAACGACCAAATCCCCACCTTCTACGGTCACGGGGACTGATTGGTCAGAGGTAAGCGTGTACCCTAAAGGAACCTGCACCTCTACCTCATAATCCCCATTGGGAACCTCAGTGAAGCTGTAGTAACCGGCATCATCTGAGGTGGCGGAAGCGAAGAGCTCTCCCTGGGAATCGACCAGATCAACCGGAACCCCTAACAACCCACCCTGGGGCCCAGTGATGTGGCCAGAGATCGATCCAAACTCCGGCACTCCACTTACCACCACAGTTGTGCTTGCCCAACGTTTAAATAAGCTTACTACTATCGGAGGTCCAAGCTGCGGACCACCAAGATCATCTGGGCGAAGGGGCTCTCCCCCATCGATGATCGAGCCACCACCGGTGTTCTCGGCTATGAGGGCGAAAGTATAAGAGCCGTCTTCATTGTAGCTGGAAAAGTAGTTAGAATAATGGCCATCGTCGGCGAACTGGTCCCCATGGATATCCTCCCCATCGTCAAAAAGGGTGATGGGGATCTCGCTTCCATCCGGTCTCACCACTTTTCCATAGATCTCCACCCCCTTTATGGGTAAGCCAAAGCAGGCTTGGGCTTGAACCAGTACCACTGCGGGAAACTGGTATTCACCTTTATCGGTAGTGACATCAAAGGAGATGGTCTTGTTCGAGGCAAGCACCTGGGCGGTATAGGCTGTCTGGCCTGAAACCTCTACCCCCTTAATTACCATCTGCCACACGCCGGTATCCGGTGAAGTCACCCTGTAAAACTCATAACGGGAGGTACCCACAAATTCAATATTTGGATCCCCACTGGCAACCTCCGGATCAACAACAGAACCATCGGGTTTTATCAGGATGAGGTCGAGGTCACTCCCCTCCCAGGTGATCTCAAAGGCAGCACCATCATCTGTATCACTCATGCGAACAGGTTTGCCTATCTGCTCCCCTTGAGCGATCGTCCCCTGCTCATTAAGGATGAAACCACCGTCTTTGACCTCCATCGAGAGGAGGCCGAAGACGGCTGGCAGGTCTTGGGGGCTCCGCACCCTGAAGTATTTCCCATTCGTCTCCGCGGCAATGGCTTGAAGGAGTTCCTCGTTTACATCATCCCCAATGCCTATGGTAAAGACCCGGGTCATCTCTTCCCTGATATCTGGGGTAACCTCCAAGGGATCTTCCTCCCCGGAGTTTTGGAACCCATTGGAAAGCAAGATGATAGCCTGCTGGCAGGCCGTGTCGCCGGGACTTGTTATCTGGTTTAGTGACTCCCTCAGCCCATCTCCCATCGCCGTGGCACCAGCAGCAGACAAAGCCTCTATAGCAGCTTTAGCCGCACCCCTTGTCTCATCTCCGGCAACCTCAGTGAGGGGAAAGTCTACGAAAGCCTCTGAGCCGTATGAAACCACCCCTATCCTATCACCAATTTCCGCCAAATCGACAAACAATTGAGCACCTAACTTGGCATACTCCATCTTCCAGGATGGTGAATTCATGCTCCCTGAGCGGTCGATGCAGAGAACCAGCCTCGTCTCCGGCTCAAGCTCTATCCACACAATAGGCGCGGCTCCACATATAGGGCCCTCGTTGGGTAAGCCTTCGGGGATATGCAGATCAGGATAGTATTCCGCCATCGTCTCCCAACAGGATTTATGGTATTGATGCTCCTGTTCAGTGTCCTGGTCCCAGTCGTGGATCTCCGGAACACAAAATTCGCTGATCTCCCTTTCCAGGCCATCCCCCCCATCCACTCCGGGCGCCTGCCACCACCCCCCCTCCATTATGGAGGCGGTACTGGCCTCAGGTAAGTCCGGGGAAAACTCCACACACTCAGCACCTCCACTAGGTCCCGCGTATTCGTCATAGAGCCCATAGCCATAGTGGCCAAATTCATGGACAATGACGAAGGGTTTCCCCCTCTCGTCACCGTAAAGGAACATATGGGCACCTACCCTCCCCAGTCCGGGAAGGGGAAGGTTGACATATGATCTACCAGTATCCGCGAAGAGGTGGATATCCGCGTTCCTTCCCGCCAAGCACTTGTTGCAGACGAAGATGGTGCCAAATTGATGCTGACCATCGGTAGCATCATAGAGCAGATCGGACGCTCGCTGAAAGGCCTCTCTCCATTCACATATCCGCTGGGGGCTGGCGTCGTGTCTGATGGAGACTAATAGGTTGAACCTTCCGTCCTCATACTCACCTCCTCCCCCATATACATTGCCCCAGCACAGGAAGGCCACAAGCAGAAGGCCAGCCATAACCAATTTTATCCCTTTTGCAGATGAACTCATTTGCACTATACTCATTTGTCCTCCTTGAAACAGATCTAATGCTAAAGGACAACAGCTCCGCCTGGCCAAGAAGCTGACCAGGCGGCAGCTAAGTATACTTTAGTGCATATGCTACTCTGCGACAGAATTTCGTACTACAAACCCGCAGATATCTCATGGTTTCTCCCGGAGGTAGATATCGAGTTGAAATTTCCCTTCTGGAGTAGCCACGAGGAGAAAATTGTGCCCTTTAATAGGGCTATTCAAATAGATATCCTTCCCCGATCCGGCATAAACGAACTGTCCCAGGCTCTCAATAGCCTCTCTTAAGTAGGGATGATCTTTAAACTGCTCTTCCGATAAGGGGATGAACTTAAACTTACTCGCCAAGCTGCTTGCTCTCGCCTCATCCAGCTTTTCCCCCCTGAAGAATGCTCCAAATCTCTTGTCCTCCTGCAGATCCCCCACCACCCCTTTAATGGCCTGAACTATCTCGCTCAATTGTTTAGGAATAAATGAAGGCGGCCTTGCATATACAGTCTTGACCGTTCCCCCAATGCTTGCACAGAGCTCAAGGATATCGTCCTCAGATACCATACCCTCACCTCCGTAGGCGTCCTTCATCTGAAAGAAACCTCCCCTTTTGATAAGATCGAAGAGGTTCTTCACCTCTGCGGGAGATAGGTGCCCACACTTAGACTCAAAAATCCTTGGGTAAGCCACACCCCCCCTTTCGGCGGGCCTTCGGTCACCATACTCTACCCACCAGGCATCGCCACTCGCTTTTATCCTTATCCAATATTGGAGAGGCCTATCCCGATGGATGTAGTCCATCCAGATGTAGGCCGAAGGTGAACTTTTCTGGATTTGACCCCCCGACGGGCTGGCGCAGCCCTTAGGCACATCTTGCTGAGCCGATCCACCTGGCCAGTATCCCATAAAGAGGATAAGGACACCGCTAATTGACCAGACCGTTCCTCTACCCATACGCTATTCCCCCCCTCTCTGGAATCAACCTCTTGGCCAAATATAATAAATTTTCCTCAAAAAATCAAGATAAATTCTTAAATCTTCAAATCTTTCCCTTCATTTTCACTTCCCAATATCTTTTCCGCTATCTCCTTTAATCCTCCATCTTTTCCCCTCTTCTCAATCTCTTCTATAACTTGAGGAGGAAGTTGGGGAGTAACCTCCGAGCGGAGGGATTCTGCCCTCTCCTTTGTATCCCTGTAGGCCGCGGGATACTGGATGGCAAAGGTAAGTATCTCCAGGGCCTCCTTCACCCTACCCTCCTTTCTGAAAAGGCCGGCGATGCCCACCAACGCATCCACTGCCACAGGGGCTGCCTGGATCCCCATGGCGCTCCTCAGGGCCTCACAGAAACATCTCTTCGACTCCAAAAGGTCTTCCAGAGCAGATTTAGCATGACCTAAACTGCTCAGAGAACTCGCTGCCCCCCGTCGATTACCGATTTCCTTACAAATAGCCAACTTTTCTTGCTGAAGCCTTATTGCCTCTTGGTAATCACCTCTCTCATAGGCTACATCACCAAGATTGCCTAAGGAAGTGGCTATTCCCTTTCGATCACCTACATCCCTCTTGATTATCAGGCTCCTCTCATAGAGATCCTTAGCCTCCTCTCGCTTGCCCAGCGCCTTAGCTACAAGCCCCAGATTATTGAGGGAATTAGCCATCCCCCACCGATCTCCCACCTCCTTGCATATCGAGAGGCTTTCCTCATAAAGCTCCTTTGCCTCCTCATAATTGCCAAGCCTTTGGGCTACATTTCCCAGGTTGAGCAGGTACTTCGCTGTCCCTTGCCGATCTCCGATCTCCCTGCCGATTTCCAAACTCTGACTGTAGAGAGCCCTTGCCTTTTCAAACTCTCCGAGATTATAGGCTACAAGGCCCAGGGTGTTAACAGATATGGCTATTCCGTCCCTGTCGTTGATCTGCCTGCAAATCTCCAGGCTCTCTTCAAGGCACCGCCTTGCTTCCGCATACTCCCCTAATTGATAGGCAACAAAACCTAAGTTACGCAGGGAGAAGGCAACCTCCTTCCGAGCATTGAGCTGGCGAAGGATGCTTAGGCTCTGCTCAAGGAGCTCCCGTGCCCTCCTATAATCTGAAAGGATGAGGAGAAAAACTCCCCATCTGGCAAGCACTCTCCCCCAAACTTTCCCTTCTCTCCCGGATTCCTCCAACTTCCTCCCTACCACGCCAAAAACCTCTTCCCCCTCATGAAACCAACCCCTGATCAAATAGAAACGAAAAAGGCTATCGATAAATTTGTCAAGTTCCTCCTGCTTCCCCCTCTCTACTGCCCAGCTCCATCCCATACGCACATTCTCTATCTCCCCCCCAATCTCCTCTAAGGCCTCCTTTTCCTTCTCTCCCTTGAGAAATTCCTCCTTCTGATTAAGGAACTCAGCATAATATCTACAATGTAGATCCTGAACTTCCCTCCTGATCTCAGGGGCCTCATTCAGTTTCTCTTCAGCATACTGCCGCAAGAGTTCGTGCATCTCATAACGCTCTATCGGACTCCACCGGATAAGAGATTTATCTACTAAGGCGGAGAGGACGAGAAGAGAGGCTCCAGCCACCATCTGAGCTGCTTCCCTGCGGAATCCTCCCCGAAATACGGACATCCTCATAAAGGCTTCCCTCTCCTCCTTAGTGAGGAGATTCCAGGAGTGTTCAAAAACGGCTCGCATACTTCTGTGCCGCTCCGGCACGTCTCTCAAGGAGGTGGAGAGAAAATCGATGTTATCCTCGATCTCCTTGACCACCTCCTTACAGGAGAGCACCCTCAGCCAGGTTGAGGCCAACTCGATCCCCAGAGGCATACCCTCAACCAATTGACAGATGCGCACTACAGAGGGTTTCTCCTCATCGGAGAGCTCAAACTGGGGGTGAATCCTCTTTGCGCTCTGTAAAAACAACTGGACAGCGCTATAATTTTCCGCTTTCTCAACATCCTCTCCCCTGGGAAAAGCCATACCGCGAACCTCCCAGATCCATTCCCCTCTGAGGTTCAGGCGTTCTCGCGAGGTAACCAACATCTTAACCTTGGGGGCAACTTCCAGAAGATCGGAGAGGAAACCTGCTCCTGCAAGGAGATGCTCAAAGTTGTCCATCACCAAAAGTACCTCTTTCTCCCGCAGGTAATTGAAGAGTTGCATCTGGGGATCTGCAGAGCCATGGAACGAGAATCCCAGTGCGTTGGCCACTGAGGAGACGAGCAGATCGGGCGAGCTTAATGGGGCAAGGGGGATAAAAAAGACCCCTTGGGGGAATTCACTAATCTTCTCCCTCGCTGCTTCTAGGGCAAGGCGCGTCTTTCCAATACCTCCGGGGCCGATCAGGGTAACAAGCCTACAGGATGGGTTCTCTAGGAGGTTAGTAATTTCCTTCAGATCCTCTTCCCTCCCTAAGAAGGACGTCGTCTGGGGCGGAAGGTTGTGGGTGGGCTTGGGGGCCTGGGGAGGGACCCTCCCCTCAACCAAGGTTACCCCTGACTTTATCCCCAGTTCAGTCAGGTCAAGCAGATCAGTTTGGTAGATAGGACTGAACATTTCCTTCGTTGGCAACGGCTTATACTTGTCCAGGCGCACAAACGTTCCGCTAATTATCTTCTCCTGACAACCAGGGAACCTCAACTGGGTCCCCCAACTGGGCTTGCCCTTAAAGAGTGGCGTCATCTCCACCCCCTCTGCAGTACGTATCTTGGGATGAGGTCTCACCGGAAAGACAACTGTTGTGTGGTCTAACTCAGCAGCATTCAAAATTACGGTGAACGTCTCGCTGCTTTTCTCCTGAAGATAGTAGAAAGCACGCGCCGCATGGATGAAAGCCTCCGGCTCGCTGTTCAGGGCAGAGACAAAAACCCAGTGCAACCCATCTTCGGTGAGCGACTTGAGAAAATCAAACATCGGTACCCTCCCCTCCACCCTCACCTCCCCCACATAATCCTTGCAAATCAAAAAAAGAAAATTGCCCCAGTTGGTGATAAACCTGTGCAATACCCTCCCGCAAACCAAACTCTCCTTGGCCAAAAGCGAAAACTCACTGGAAAAGGGAGTAAGCTTCATCTGAGTGTAAACCCTCACCCCACCCCCTGCCCTTATCCATATCCTGCAGAAATTCACTAACTTCCCCTCCACCCCCCCTACCCCAAGCCCATGCTCCTCCCTCTCCCCCTCCCCCAATAACCTCTCCAAATCCCGCAACCTCGTATGCTCATAACAAATGTTGGCCACTAAATCCCTTCCCCCCTCTCCCAATGCCTCCTCAAATGCCTCCAAATACCCAAAAGGAGCAGCTAACTCCGGGAAAAGAAGCACATCTACCCCCAAACTATGAGCATACTCAATAACCTTGAGCACCTTCTCCGCCTGCCTCTCCCCATCCCTCACCCTCACCAATCCCTCCTTGGCAAATACATCCTCATCATACCCAGGACTAATCTGCGCCAGCATCACCCGCAGACTATCCTTCGCCTCCCTAAACTCCACCCTCTCATCCTTCACTAATATACCACCCCTTGCCCCCACAGAGCCAACTACAGATGGCCCTAATCCAGCAGAACCAAGCCCCCCACGCAGCGACCGGAGATCAACCAAAAGCTCCCCAACCCCCTGATAACGCTCCCGCACATCCTTGGCCAACATCTTCCCTATAACCCCCTCCAACCCTCGAAGAACCCCAGAACGCAACTTCCCCACCGGCTCAGGCTCCTCATTCAAAATGGAATAGATCACCGCCTGCTCATACTCCCCCTGGAAGGGAAGCCTCCCGGTGACCATCTCATACAACATAACCCCTAAAGACCAAATGTCTGTGCGCTCATCTACCCCCTCCCCCCTAACTTGCTCCGGAGACATATAGGCTACGGTTCCTAAAGTCCTTCCTTCCTTAGGAAGCTTTCTCCCTCCTCTCAGCTTAGCCAAGCCAAAGTCCATAATCTTTACCTGACCTTTGGTTGTCACTATGATATTTGCCAGCTTGATGTCCCGATGAACAATCCCTTTCTCATGTGCTGCCTGCAAACCCTCAGCAACCTGCATCGCAATGTCCAGAGCCTCTTCAAGTTTCAGTGGACCAGATTCGACCCTCTCCTTCAGGTTTTGACCTTCGATATAGGCCATAGATATGAAGGTCTGCCCTCCAGTTTCCTCAATTTCGTAGATGGTACAGATGTTGGGATGGTCTAGCGCCGCTGCCGCCTGCGCCTCCTGGATGAAACGCTGCTCTGCCTCTGGGTCCCTCATCAGCTCTGGCGGCAGAAACTTGAGGGCAACGGTGCGCTTGAGCTTCAGGTCTTCTGCCTTATATACCACACCCATACCGCCTTCCCCCAACTTTTTGGCTATCCTATAATGGGAAATGGTTTTGCCGATCATCTGTGTGGGTTGGTTCTGGTAAAGGTTCATCCTTTCCTCTTTAGCGCTGCCTTCAGATCCTTATATCTTCTCACTGCCTCCTTATTCCTTATCAGCTCCTCCAATCCTATGTAGTGAACTTGATATCTCTCCCCCTCTATCTCAATCTCTTCCTCTATCCTGGAGTCCCATGCTTCCTTAAATGAGACTGCATCTATCTTATTGATCAGATCGATCCTGTTGGGAGCCACCCCAAATTGGAGAATCGTTCCCTGGGAGAGAAGTTCACCGGAGGAGCTCACCCCCGGTATCTTCTCCTCCCAGAAGTCATTCAGCACGGCATAAAGTCTTGCTACATTCTCCGGCGTGGCCTCGTAGAAGAAATCAACGTTCCCTGTCAACCTTGACGTTTCGGATTTTTCTTAGAAATTCCGAAACGTTGGGGGATGTTTGAAGGGGGTAAGCCCCCTTCAATCATGACAGCGGACCAATCCGAGCTGGCGGAGGATTGCGGAGCGCCATAGGGCCGGTAAGGCCCTCTGGGGAAGTTAGCGACCGTAAGGGAGCTAAGTTCCGTATCCATAGTAGATGACGGCTTCTCCCCCTACAATGAGATAGCGAACCCTATGAATACTGAGTAGTCTCAGGAATTCTTGTATATCCGCTGAAAAATGAGATGCCCTCATCTCCCATCTGCCTTGTCACGGACATCAGGTCTATCCTCACCATAATATCTAATCCTTAATTGGCGGGAGACCTCCTGCCTTTCCTCAGGGGTCATGCTGATATGTTGCCTGATGTCCCATTCCTCAGCCTCACGGAAACTATCTGCCGGTGAACTACCCTCTTCCCTCCACCGTATAGTCTTCACTTCCATTGGCTGTTTGCGGAGATCTCTTCAACCTACAATCCATTCCCGTTGCCAACACCTTTAAAATATTTTACTAAAAAAACAAGCAATTGTCAAATCAAAACTCGGTAAGCACTCCGTAATAGAAGAGGTATACTCAGGGATAGGAGAACTAAAGGGAGGCAAATCGCTAAAATGGCTCCCTGATCCAGGTAATGGAGGGCTCCTATCACCATATGATGAGGCATAGGCCAACCTTACGCTCGGATAGCGCAAGGACCGCCCTGGGTGACACAAAAAAAATGAAGGGGAAAGATTTACCTCTCCCCTTATAATCGTCTGATCATACCGACCCATCAGTGAGCGACCTGGATTTTGCCCTCCGATGGGTATCAAAACAAAGAAGGGCCGTCGATATGGCCCTTCTTACGGTACCTCTATCTTGTTGAAGATCTTCTGGATTATGTCCTCAGCGGTTATCTCCTCGGCCTCTGCCTCATAGGTCACTATTATGCGATGGCGGAGGACATCCATCCCTATCGATTTGACATCCTCTGGGGTAACATAACCTCTTCTTCGCAGGAAAGCATGGGCCCGGGATGCGGTAGTGAGATAGATTGAGGCCCGCGGGGAGGAACCATATTCGATTAGCCCCTTCAGCTCATCAAGCCCATAGCTCTCCGGATTCCTGGTGGCAAAGACCAAGTCAATGATGTAGTTCTTTATCTTCTCATCAACATAGATACTACTCACCACTTCCCTTGCCCTAATGATCTCCTCTGGACCAATCACTGGATCGGCCTGCGGATCTTCTCCCTTGGTCATCCTCTCGATTATCTCCCTCTCCTCCTTCTTGTTAGGGTAGCCGATCTTCAGCTTAAGCATAAACCTGTCCACCTGGGCCTCGGGCAGGGGATAGGTCCCTTCCTGCTCGATAGGGTTCTGAGTGGCCAGCACGAGAAAGGGATCGTCTAAGGGATAGGTATCTTCCCCAATGGTCACTTGCCTCTCCTGCATAGCCTCCAATAGTGCACTCTGCACCTTTGCCGGAGCGCGGTTTATCTCATCAGCAAGGATGAGGTTGGCAAATATCGGACCCTTCTTGGGGATGAAATCGCCCGTCTTCTGGTTGTAAACCATTGTCCCGATGAGATCGGCAGGAAGAAGATCTGGGGTGAACTGAATCCTCTGAAATTTCGTTCTAATAGCCGCCGATAGAGTCTTCACAGCTAAGGTCTTGGCCAACCCAGGAACCCCCTCTAAGAGGATGTGGCCATTAGAGAGCAGCCCCACTAAGAGCCTGTCTACCATATATTTCTGTCCGACTATCACCTTTCCCATTTCAGCCGTGAGAGCCTCCACAAAGGAACTTTCCTCCTTTATCCTCTCATTTAATGCCTTTATCTCTTCATTCATCACTCCTCCCTTTTCTCCAGATATCCTTTCGTAGCCAGCCAGATGGAATCCAAATCTTCCTCTGATGGCTGATGAGAGGCAAATTTGACTAGGTCACATTGGGCAAGGATCTCCTCTACGGTCTTGACCTCCCCCTCATCTACCTCCTGGGCCCGCAAGGAGTTGATGATATCGTAGGTGGTCACTTCCTTAGTGCCAATCCCGTACTTTTCTTCGATGTATTCCCTGAGTATCTGCGCAATTGAAGAGTAGTAAGCTTTAAAGTCACCACTTATCCTCCCCCTCCTCACCTCCTCCAGTTCTTGCAATTTTCTTCTCTCCAAGCAGATGGGCTCTTCAGTGGGCTCCTGGGGAGGTTTACCCCTCTTTCTCACCAGAAGGGCGGAAAGGGAAGCTCCACCGATCACCACGAAGAAGCCGAGGATAAACAAGAGGGGGGTCCCCTTCCCCTCTTTAGGCGAAGGGAGGACCTCGATCCCTATGGCCCTACTCTTCAAGCTATACTCCTTTTCTGTCTGCAGGTCGGTATAGGTAAGGGAAACAGGCCCTACTCCCCCCTCCCCCTCCTCAATGGGTTTGAGGATATAGTCAAACTCTTTTACCCAGTTTGTCACCCCTGCCTTTGCCGTCTGCTGATTGGTGACAGAGTTTCCCACTATCTGAAGGTTCCTACACTTCGGCTCCTCTGGCCAGCTAAACTCATACCTCTGGGAATCGCCTTCCCAGGAGAGTTTAACCCTCAACCTGACCTTTTCATTGAGAGTTGGTCGGGGGTTGTCCACCCCTACTTCTAAAGAAACCTTCCCCTCCTGAGCATAGAGGGAAAGGTTCCCCAAGAGGAGGACAAGGGAACCAACGATAAAAAATGAACCTAACTTGGCAACTTGACGAGCCATAATCTACCCTCTAAACTAATGCGGTCATTTCTATAAACCAAAAAAGATCCCCAAAAGTTCCCTCCCCGAAAAGATTAGCTATCCCCCCCGAATTTTATAGCCAAATAAGCTAACCGTTTCCATAAAAGGGGCTCAAAGATAAAAACACGTGGCGACCTACATCCGGTTAAATTCTCACCACTACTCTTAGCCTTGAAATTAGTGAAAAGAGTGGGAGCATCCAGGAACGGGAGAAAAACCTTGACAGAAAAGTGACAACTCAGTATTATTATAAAAAGCCCTGATAATGAAGAGTTTAAGTTTTCAGTTAATAAAAAGCAAGAGGGAATCGGGAAGTGTGGAACTAATGCCCCAGGGCATTTGGTTCAAAGTTAAGTTTCCGAGATATGAAGACCGATCTGTTAGGATGTTTAGGGCAGATCGGTCTTTGTTTTTGTTCAGAGCGGACTAAGAAACCGCCATATTTGTTGATAATTCTTGCCTGGTGAGCGTTGGAGAACAAGACGGTTCCACCTTGGCGTTCAGTTTAAGAGGCTCCGGAAGGCAACTCAGATTAGCTGGAGCCACTGGATGCGCTTTTCAGAAAGGAGAAAAATATGCTGAAGAGATCATCGGTTTCTATATGTAGCTTGGGTTTTCTCATTCTCCTTCTAGTCAACTATCCCACCTCCGCCCAGACCTGGAGGAATTTATTGGGGCAGGCGGATTCGCTTTCAAAAGCGGGGAATCTGGACTCCGCGGTTGTGAGAGCTAAATCCGCCCTCCGAGAAGCCGAAGCACAATTTGGAAAGTCGGATACGTCGGTGGCATCCGTGCTGAACATTCTGGGAAAGCTTTATAGTAAGCAGGCAAGATTTTCCGACGCTGAAGTTCTCCTGAAAAGAGCACTAAAGATACGGGAGGAAGTTCTGGGTCCAGATCACCCAGACGTAGCTATAAGCTCTTACAATTTGGGGACCCTATACAGAATCCAAGGTCAGTATGCCGATGCCGAGTCACTCTACAAGAAGGCACTGAGAATTTGGATTAAGACAGTGGGGCCTAAACATCCGAAGGTAGCTAATGGCCTAAACGCTCTTGGGCTTATATGTTGGACTCAGGGGAGATATGCCGAAGCCGAGTTGCTCTTTAGACGGGCGCTGAAGATCCAGAAGGATGCTCTCGGTCCCAAGAACCCCGCCGTCGCTGTAATTTTGATTAGTTTAGGAGCCCTTTACTTCGATGAAGGTAAGTATAGTGACGCTGAATATTTTTATAAAAGTGCGCTAAAAATCTGGGAGAAGGCCCTCGACCCTAATGATCCAAAGGTGGCGGGAAGTCTGAACAACTTGGCGAATGTTTACACCACCCAGGGCAGATATACCGATGCTGAACCGCTTTATGAACGTGCTCTCGGAATATGGGAGAAAATCTTTGGCCCTAACAACCCCCGGGTAGCCATAAGCCTTAACAGCTTAGGTAACCTCTATGCTGAGGAGGGAAGGTATACCGAAGCCGAATCGCGGTGGATAAGGGCGCTAAACATCTGGAAGGAAACACTTGGTCCTGAGCATCCATATGTCGCCCGGAGCCTGTTTAATTTGGGAGGCTTATACGATGTGCAGCACAAATATGCTGATGCTGAATCATCTTACAAACAGGCACTGGAGATCCAGATAAAAGCTCTGGGAGCAAAACATCCTGATGTGGCGAGTAGTCTAAATGATTTGGGAAATCTTTATGCTCAGGAGGGAAAATACGCCGAGGCCGAATCATTATGGAACCAGTCAATGAGAATTTGGGAAGAAACCTTGGTTCCCTATGATCCAAATGTAGCCAGAAGCCTATATAGTCTGGGGACTTTGTACCATCTACAAGGAAGAAACGCAAAGGCTGGCTCTTTTCTGCGACGGGCTCTAAAAATCCGCGAGAGAGCTTTTGGGCCTGAACATTCAAAGGTGGCGAGTTCTCTTAGCGCTTTGGCTTTGCTTTACCGCGATGAGGGCGGGTGGAAAGAGGCTAAGGGTCTGGGAAGAAGAGCCTATGATATCCGCCGCAAAAACTTCCGGGACGGTTGCGAGGTCCTCTCCGAGAAAAATGCTCTCCTCTACTCAAAATTTATGAGGGACGAAGCAGGAACTTACCTTTCCATACTGTTCGATTCCCCTGACACCAGTTTAGACCGAACAAGGGAGATAGCCGATGTCGTTTTCTCCTCCAAGGGGCAGGTATCGGATGGCATCTTTGCTCGTCAAAGGACTTTCTCCCAAGAGGGGGATAGTAGCCTGATCCTTTTGGCAGATTCACTGAGGTTTGCCCGCTTCAAACTGGCTAAGCTATGGGTTGAGGGACCAGATAAAAAAAATCCAGAAAGCTACAAAAGTAAGCTTAGCGAGGCAAATGCGATGAAGGAGCGGTTGGAATCAGAGTTGGCCCGGAAGAGTAGTAGCTTTAGAAGGAAGTTGGAAATTTGGGAAGTAGATTACAAAAAGATAGCTCAGTGCCTCCCGACCGGAACTATCCTGGTGGAATATATGAGATACAATCACACTAAACCTAAAGGGGAGGGGGAACCCCATTACCTCGTTGTAGTCCTCAATAGCAAAGGTGATGTCTTTGCCCTTGACCTGGGTCAAGCAACCGCAATAGATTCAGCAGTTGCTTGGTATCGCTCCCTCCTCCACTCCCCTGCGACGATGGATGCAAGGGATTATAAGCGAATATCAAAGGAAATCTACCAGTTGGTATGGAAACCGATAGAGAAAGAGCTCATCCAGTCCAAGACCGTTTTCATCGCCCCGGATGGAGGTTTAAATTTGGTATCTTTCGCTGGTCTAATTGATGACAAGGGAAGATATTTAATCGAGGAATATCCCCTCCATTACCTTTCCTCAGCACGTGACTTGCTAAGGCTGAAGTGGAAACCTCCTTGTGGATCTGGGCTGTTGGCATTGGCTGACCCGGATTATGATGCCCCTCCTTCAACGCGCCTGGCAACTGCACCGGCCCGTATTCCTGACACCCTCCTTGCCTCCGTTCCATATGGAGTTCGTAATGTCCGCTCTGGTTCAAAGGAACTGAAGAGCATAAGGGTGTCGCGTCTGCCCCAGACCAGGCAGGAAATTGAGTTAATAGCAAAAAAATGGAAAAAGAAAAGGAAGGAACCAGAAAAGGTCTATCTGGGCGCACAGGCCAGTGAAGAAACTTTCAAGGCGGAAGCCCTCGGTTCAAGGGTAATCCATCTGGCCACCCACGGTTACTTTATTTCCTGCAATCGTTCAAAAAATGCCACAGGAAGGGGCATTGACCTATCCGAGGCTTTTGTGGGAGAAAATCCCTTACTCGTGTCCGGCCTATTCTTAGCCGGGGCTAACCTTCACGGACAAGGGGCAGATAGTTTGGGGTGTGAGGATGGAATACTAACAGCCGAAGAGGTAGCTGGGATGAATTTAGAAGGAACGGAATTGGTAGTTCTCTCCGCCTGTGAAACCGGTTTAGGGGAGGTAAAAACAGGAGAAGGCGTTTATGGGTTGCGACGTGCCTTCCAGATGGCTGGCGCACGCACGGTGATCAGTGCCCTCTGGCCAGTATCGGATCAGGCCACCACAGAGCTAATGGGGGAATTGTATGGTGCCAAGAGAGAAAGCATACCTCAGCTAATGCGGAAGATGGCTCTGGATCGAATCCGGAAGTTGAGAAAGAAGAAACAACCAGACATCCCACTTAGCTGGGGAGCGTTCATCGCCCTGGGGGACTGGAGGATTGAATGAGGAAGAAACTTATGACCATGGACACCGGAATCTGAGCCTCAGCTTAATCGCTATCCCCATTCCTTCACTCCCTAACCTGCCGATAACATTTTGGATTGGCGAAGGTTATTTATTGTAGGAACAGATCTTCAGATCCATCCGAGCAAAGCAGACAGGCATAGGATTTACCGGGACTCTGTAAGATCCTGAAAATCCTGTTATCCTGTCAGAGGAGTCATACAAATTCCAAGACCTTACCTTATGAAGACAGTTAGTAATGATAAATCCTTGACTGAGTTGGAACCCATCGACTGGGATGGGTTGTTAAAAAGGGCACAGGCAGGAGACGAGAAGTCTCAGAATCAGCTCTGCACAGAAATAAAGGTAAGATTAAAGCCGATTCTTCAATATAGACTATGGGGATGGAGGGCTGAAGAGCGGGAAGACATCCTTCAGGATACACTAATGGTCTTTCTGCAGAAGCTCAATGAGATTGAGTCCAATCCCCATCGATATGCTCTGGGGGTTCTGCGAAACAAAATCGGAGAGGCGCTGAGAACCCAGAATAAATGGGCGAGGTCAGAATTATTGGAAGATCGCTCTCCTATTGGAGTGGTGGCTGGGGAGGAAGTTGCTGGAAGAGGGGCGACGGCTGGAGGCGATTTTACCGAGGAGTTGGAGACCAGGGACTTAGCTGATTATATCTGTAAGGCCATAAAAAAACTGGCACTCTTCTGCCAGTTCATCTTCCTCGCCATTTTAGAAGACCGAACAATTGGCGAGGTATGGCAACTCTTTCGGCAAATTGAACCAAACCTTAAGCGGTCAACCTTTGATAAACGGGTCTTCGACTGCCGACAGAAGTTGAAGGAATTGGTGAAAGATGAAATCCAACTTGAATAATTCATATGCCAGAAGCACACAGATTCCCCACGATCCCTCATCTGATGCCAGGAGAGGAATCGTTCTGTAGGGACAGTCTGTCCGCCTCCTTCGGACTACAGCAAACCTTAGCCGCAGGCTTTAGCCTGCAGCACCTTGTGCCGTCAGGGCCCCTGCCCTCACGGAAACCTTCAGTGCTTGGGGCAAAGGAAGCCACGGACGCATTTTAAGGATGACTACACTGCAAAAAGGCTGAAATTTAGGTAGTCGCAACCTTTAGGTTGCGTAAGTAATTGAACGTTTCGGAATTTCTAAGAAATTCTGAAACGTCGGGGGATATTTGAAGGGGGTATGCCCCCTTCAATCATGACAGCGAAGCAATCCGAGCTGGCGGAGGATTGCGGAGCGCCATAGGGCCGGTGAGGCCCTCTGGAGAAGTTAGCGACTGCAAGGGAGCTAAGTTCTTTATAGGGTATCTTTTCGCTCACTAAAGCCGTGGCTACTGATTCTATAGTTTTTACACCAATGAAGGATAAAAGAACAAACAAATGTATAGCTCCCGAAGTGGGAAGGCTCCTTACTCAGTATGAGATGGGAGAACTGAGTGATGAAGAACAGGACCGCTTTGAGGGACACCTTATGGATTGTGACTTCTGCCGCAGGGAACTGGAAGAGATGTTGCCAATTATTACCGCTATCCGGAGGCATAAGGCTGAAATCGCGAAAGCTTTGCACAGTAAGGGGACTAGCTTTAAGTCCCTAAAGAGGCAATTACTGACTCCTCGTCAAACCCACCGGGTTAAAACGAGATCCATAGAATACACAAGGGGTAGGGTTCTCACTTGGTTCAAGAATACCGGTAAGCTCCGAATATTACTCCCCGCTGCAGTGGTGGTAATAACCACCTTATTCCTCTTCGTAACTCTACTCCAGCATCCTAAAAGCCCTTACCTTCCCTATCTCTCCTTTCAGAGGCTACCTTATCGACTTGAAAAACTACGAGGAGAGGAAGCTACCCAGGGAGAGCAGCTATTCCATCAGGGGATGAACGATTACCTGAGAGGTAATTACAAAGGCGCCATCAACAGTTTAAAAAGGGCAGTAGAAAAGGACCCAAATAACGGTATCTGGTGGCTATACCTGGGGGTATGCTACTACCTTAACCATCAATCCAAACGGGCAATTGAAGCATTGACCAAAGCGGATGCTTTGACCCAATATTCCCAAAAGGTCAGAAGCCGCTGGTATCTGGCCCAAGCATATCTCCTGCAGGGGGATGCGGACAGGGCTATCCCCCTATTGGAATGGATTAGGGGCCAGAAAATGGGGTACTCCGCCCAAGCCGATTCTCTCCTGACGAAAGTCCATCCCATTATCCGATAGTCGTGCTGGTAGGCTCCTTCCTTGACGGGATAACAGAATTACATGATTTTTATTTACCCTGTTCATCTTGTCAATCCTGTCCAAAAATGGTAATTCTTATATTATCAAGCTACCAAACCTAAAGTCCTTGACATCCCTAATTATTATGGTTAATTTAAGATGGACTCTACGAGTTAAGTGCTATGTAAAGGGTTAACCAAGGAGTGATCTGAGTGTCAAAGCTTATAATATCGTGGCCAGAGATTTAAAAAGGGTTATGAAACTTCATAGTGAAGTCAGTCGAGACGAGATAGCTCGTAATTCAATCTGGAAATGTAAAAGAAGATAGAGCTATCTGAGTCAATCGCTACGAAAAGCGAATTCACCAAGAGCACCGCTGAGGAGATTGGCAGCAGAATAAAAGAGGGAATTGCTAAAAAGTAGAAGGAAATCTGATGCGGCTTTTGTCAGCTTGACTAATTTATATGTCATAAAGACACTGCACCCCAAAATGTTGATAAGACTTAGGTTAAAACAAAATTTCACAACAAAGCGACTCAGTTTCCAAACCGAACTCTCTTATGTCTAATCTCAACTTCGCTCAGGACATGCTTAGGGCTTTGTGGCTAATTTTATGAATAATTCAGGTTAGATCAAACGTTATGAAATGGGAGGTGAATTCAATTATGAAAAAATTTCAGCTTTCGTCCGACCAGGAATTAGCACTTCTGAAGGAGGAGATGAAAATATTGCAGAAAGCAGAGGGTTTGGAGAGAAAAAAGGAGCTAAAGTTGACTATTGAAGAATACCACAGATATTTGGAGACTACGAGAAAGGCAGCTAAAGGAACATTGGAGCCAACGGAACTGGTTGTTTCTACAAGGAGAAGGTAAGTAAGTGAACATCTTACTTGACTCTGATGTGTTAATATACAGCTTACATATCCCTAAAGACAAAAATCTCCTCCCAGAACACCTTAAGGCGAGAGAACTTTTCGACTCTGTGATAGCAGGAGTCAATCCCCTGTACCTGATCTCCACAATTCCCATTGAGGTGGCCACAGGGTTAACCAAGATTGTGGGCAGGAAAATAGCAAGGAATGGTATAGAAAAGCTGTTGCTTGGAGCAACTGAGATCTATCCCGCCTCTATGGACTTGGCATCAAATGTAGCTCACACTCTCTCATTAAGGGCTTATTTTCAGACCTGTATTGAAAACGCTCTAATTTTTGGTAAGATCCCGAAGGACGAGAAAGACTCTTCACTTCCAGGTTTCAAAAATCAATATACAGAAGTGAGGATTGGGGGAGTTGACATATCTATCCTCAGTTATGTCCAATTGAAAGATTTGGTTTTTATCACCGACGATTGGTCGCTTTGGTATATCAGTTGGAAAGTGGGAGTAAGTTCATATTGGCTGAAGGGATTAGCTAAGGAACAGGTTCACTCTCTTGCTAACGGAAGAGGGATAAAATTTCCTTGATATTTTCTGTAGGAGTAGGAGTTGATTTAAGATTGCGGGAATTTGTGGAATTCTCTGTGGAGTTCAGTTCTCAAATATAATTAGAATAGCCTCAGAGATAGCAAAAAGCAGGGTTTGCCCCGTTAACTCTCCCGTTTATAATCCTATCTAACCCTGACAATTACCCTCTTGCTTAACTGTAAAAAGTCTTTTCGCTACTAACCCAAACTGTCTTCTTATTTCAGTGACATTCGGTGTTTCTGGCCTAATTTGAGCTTATTTACCCTGTTCATCCTGTCAATCCTGTCCAAAAATGGAAACTGAAGTGGCAGAACCCCAGTTCTACCACCTTTTTATGACCCCGCCTAACCACGACAATTACCCTCTTGCTTAACAGCAAGGGTTTTTCTCCTTTTCAACCTGTGCTATTCTGGATTTAGTCACTTATGGCTGAACTTCCCTGACAGGATAACAGGATTTACACGATTTTTATCAACCCTGATCATCTTGTGAATCCTGTCTAAAAAAATAAAATTTCTCAGGTAAGATTAAGGCCCCATCTGCAATTTATTATTTGGAAGCCACGAGAAGGACGAATGAAAAGTCCTCTGCACAAAGCCACAAATGAGTCTACTGCAAAAACCCCAGAATTGGTAACCGCAGGCTTTAGTAAGCGAAAATTTGCTTGATAAATAAAAATTGAGCTTAGCCCCTCCTTTCACCTGAAAGGTAAAATTCTTGAAGACTTCTTACATAATCTGCGTTTTCATCTGTGGTTAAATTCAATTGAGATAGCAGAATACCTCATTCATTCTTAATTGAAGTTCCGTGGTGGGTGAGTAAGCTTCCGTGTTTCTCCCGTGGTTTTGTGCGGAGGACTGAAAGCCCACCAGAGTGAAAAAAAACCTCGATTAAAAACAACCTAACCTGATAACTCCTTAACATCCAGAAGTAACAAATCCTGTTGGTTAATAGAGAGCAAGATGGAATAATACGGCATCAATTATCCAGTAGCTCCTGCTGACTTTGGAGGAATAGATTGAAGCTTTTAAGATCCAGCAGAGAAGAATTATACTCGGCAAGCTTGACCAGGAGGATAAGGACAAAGGAAGGTGAGGCTTAGAGGAAGAGGAGGAAACGGAAGCTTAACTTCCGACCTAAAGTAGGTGGACTACTGTAGGTTTTATGAAGCTAATGCCCTTAAACGCCCTTTGAAACTCATTCGTAGGGGCATCAGCCCTGTCCGTAAACGATTTATCTACATTGGAAATTTGGAAGAGGTAAAACCCCTGTTCTGGCACTCATTAGTCACTCAAGCGTAGGTTAAAACCTCGACCATAGTGGTTCAGAAAGTAGCGAAGGGAGGCGAAAAAATTGAATTTTCCCTTGACAAAGAAACTCCAATTCTTTATTATTTTTTTGCCACTTCACTGCAAAATACTTTTAAGTCGAATAGGCAAATCAAGCCTGTCCATAAACGCGGGAGAAAGAATGAGCCTTAGTCTTTATATGGGGGGAAGGGCTAAGGAGGCTTTGCTTATCTTTTACTCTCTAACTCTGTGGACAGGTTTTTCTTTTGCCCGATTTCTTTACAACCCACGTGCTAGCCCTGGTTAGGAAGGTAGGTGGGTTTTTGGGGTTGAGGAAAGTGGTGTGAAGATAGCACAAACAAGAATATCTCAGTCTTTTTCATGCTCTTTACTGACAAGGAGGAAAACGATGGATGGGAAAAGGATTGGCAAGAGTGTTGGCATCACATCTGTGTGTCTATTGGTTGGATTATTACTTTGTATTACTACTCTAATGCAAAGTGTTATTGCTGAACCGGAAGATACCGCTCCACCAGTACCGATAACCGATCTTACTGTAAATAGAAGTGGGTATGACACGACATTACTAACCTCTTGGATATCTCTAAACTGGACAGCCCCCGGTGATGATGGCAACGTTGGTACCGCCTCAGAGTACGATGTTAGATATTCAACTTCACCGATAACTGAAGATAATTGGAGTGATGCCATTCAATGCGAAGGGGAACCCACTCCAAAACCAGCGGGAAGTCGTGAAACTTTCAAGATCACAGGTTTGGCTAGAGGGACTATTTATTATTTCGCTTTAAAGACTGCTGATGAAGTGCCAAATTGGGCAGCCCTCTCTAACGTTATTAGTGGTGGTTATGGAGCCGTCGTTGGTGAATACAATGGAGTAACAGCATATTCCAATGGAGGTAACTGTTACTACAGTCAGGATAACAACATAGTAGATGGTTACAATTGTGGAATGAAATGGCAATGCGTCGAGTATGTAAATCGCTATTATTTCATTGTTTACGGGTTACAAATTAGAAATCAGGGCGGGAATGCTAATCAGTATTATGACACGGCTGAAAACAGAGGATTAATTCCTTACAAAAATGGGGAAGCAATCTCCCCGCCACAACCCGGTGATATCCTTTGCTCCAATGGCAAGCCATGGGGACATGTAGCAATTGTCAGACGGGTCACGGACAGCGAGGTCCATGTCATTCACCAAAATTGGGCTAACACTAAAGATGATAACGATAAAACTCTTATGCTGACTGTTTCAGATGGGAAATATAAAGTTAGCCATTTTGGAACAGGATATCCTGTTCAGGGCTGGCTTCGTGTTCCATTTTGTAACGCTAATGAGGCTGGAACACCCACAGACCAGACTGCTTGGCTCTTTAACGGTGAATCTCTTGAAGGATGGGGAATATGTGGCATCGAAGGAGCGCCCTATTATCATACTGATGGGTGGTTAGGTTTTAATCCTGTTTATCAATCTGATCCACCAGGAGATCCAAGGCTGTTTAGTCCCCTGATAAACAAAGATCCAGTTGATCTCAATTACGTTGAGTTTCGAGTAAAGACCAAGGAGTCAGATAATGATTACCAACCTGTTGAAGAAGGCAAGGTCTATCTCAGAACAGAATTACAGGGATACAGTGAAAACAATATGCAGCTCTTTGATTTCAAAACGGATGGAGAGTGGAATGCTGTGAAGGTCCGGTTGGACAACATTCCGGCTTGGCGAGAAGCCCGTGATCAAGGTAAAAAGATTACTGGCGTCAGGATTGATTTTGTGGAAAATGGGACAACGGGAGGTAACGACGATATTTATGTGGATTACATCTTCTTCCGCAGCGATTGCTACGAAGCCCCTATTGAAGTAACACCAAATGCAAAGGCAATTTCAGGAAGCGTCTGTGAAAAAACCTTTCAGCAATATCACTTTCCGGTCATTGCCGATGGAAGGACATATACCGTCACCGTTACCCCTGTGTCCGGCAATCCTGATCTGTATGCCTCCCGTAAGCAAGAAGACATCGATAATCTGAGTGATATTCTACACTGGGATCAAACCTGTCCTTTGGGTTCTGACTATTGTGCCAGTTCGACAAACCCTGGTCAGGTGAGTGAGTTAGTTACTTTTACTGCTCCAACAGATGGCGATAACTACGAACACTGGTTTTCCGTGTATGGCAAAGACGGAGATGACCACGGTATGGTCAGATACAAGGTCAGAGTCACTTATACCACTCAGGAGCAGGGTTTAGCCGATGTCGCCCTTATCTTGGACTCCTCTGGCAGTATGAGCTGGAATGATCCCTTAAATGTTCGACATGCGGCTGCCCGGTATTTCGTTGATTTGGCCTATGCCGACGCCCTTGCGGGTGCGAGCAAAATGCAGGTAGCTATTGTGGATTTTGACTCCTATGCAAGGACCTGGGCCCATCTTACTATGGTAGATAATCAGGCCAACCGCGATTTGCTTTGGAATGCTATTGGTATGGTCAACTCATTGGGAGGCACAAATTTAGAGCGTGGCTTAGATCAGGGATATTCTGAGTTAAATGCCTCAAGTTATCCTTCCGTTCCCAAAGCTGGGGTAATGCTCACCGATGGACAGGGGAGTTACTATGATGGAGCGGTCCAGTATGCCAACCGGGGATGGGATGTCTACACACTGGGACTGAGTAATGAGGTAAACCAAGATTTACTTTACGCCATCGCTCACACTACCGAACATGGAGAATACTATACCTGTACCACTGAAAATATGCAAACCGTATATAACAAAATTAAAGCACAGATCACGGGAGGATCCATCCTGGCCACCTTCCTCGGATTCATCAACCAGGGGCAACAGGTGTGGAACAGCTTACCCGTCAGTGAAGGTTTGAGCAGCCTACAAGTTTCCGCTAATTGGCAAGGCAGCCAACTCCAGCTTACCCTTGTAGATCCCAACGGACAGATAATAGACCCAGACGAGGCAGCTATTGACCCTACAATCAGTTATGCTCAGTCAAACACCTATTCTATGTACACCATAGTGAACCCAGAGGCGGGTGAATGGCAGACCTGTATAACTGGTGTGAATGTGCCAGCAGGCGGTGAAGCGTATACAACCATTGCCTCGGTAAAGTCTCCTGTGTTGAGCAACTTCCTTCCATTTGAGCCGAGTTATTCTGTAGGAGACAGCTTGAGTATCGGTGTTTATTTCGGGGAAGAAACAACCCCTGGTCACTATGAAGATATAACTGATTTATCCGTTAGTGCTACAGTTTATCGTCCGGATGGGGCAACCGCTAACCTTACCCTCTATGATGACGGCTTGCACAATGATCGTCAGGCCAACGACGGGAGGTATGCAAACATCTATAGAAACTTGAACTTTAATGGTTCCTACCTGGTGCGGGTGAAGGCGGAAGAGAACGGAGCTGCTCTGCGAACACTTCAGGAGACCATTCAGGTTGGGTCAAGAAATGCGGTCTATATCTCCGGGGCCGGTCTCTTGCCTGAACCAGGCAGCACAACAGAGGATCTCACACCTTTAATCAAAGCAACTATTTGGGGACCGGCAGCTAACATAGATGAGACTACCATTGATTTACGATTAGATGGTGCAACCGTGGCGCACAATTGGGACGAGGTCAATCAAATTGTCTCCTATGTCCCTTCTTCTCCCCTTTCAGGTCAAAGACATATTGTGGAGTTGAGCCTTAGGGATGCTACAGGTCATCCTGTAATTCCGGTTTCCTGGTCGTTTGATGTGCTAGCCAGTGATTTAAGCGTAAAGGCCTCAACTATTAAGCCCTCAAGACCGTTTCCCGGGGATACATTGATTTTCTCCGCTGTTGTCCACTGTGATTCTGCTGTTTTGCCCCTTGATAGTGTAAAAGTCGGCTTCTACGACGGCGATCCTGATTCTGGAGGAATAGAATTTGCTGAGAAAACTGTCCATGGTTTTTCCACAGGCGATTTTGACACTGTAAAGGCAAGCTGGATTTTTGCGCATCCCATCTGCGGTTATCTTTATGTTAAGGTCGATCCGGGGAATGTGATAAAAGAATGGGATGAGACAGATAACCAGAAACCTGTTCTCGTTCTCCCATCTTTACCCAGCACAGTCGAGTTTGTTCCTGATAGGTTGGATTTAACCCCTGGTCATCCACCAGTTAAATGTTATATTGAGCTTCCTATAGGTTATCAGGTGAAGGGCATTGATGAGGTTACCTTAAGTGGCTGTACGAGTGAACATATAGATCCTTTACCGGATCCCTGGAAAATCAGCGATTATGATGAAGATGGTAATCCTGATCTAATGGTGACCTTTGACTGGTTGGCTACCTTAAGGACAGTTGACCCTCGAACTTGTGGGGTAGCTACGATCCGTGGTTCTGTGATGGCTCCCGAACCTTTTCAGGATTCCTTGCTTACCTTCCAGGGAAGAGATACCATCACCGTTGGAGGTTCAGATTTTGGTGGATGTATTTCTGGGTTGGTGAGTACAGCCGATACCCAAGAGCCTATATCAGGGGTTACTGTGCAAATTCTCAAAGACACATTGATAGTGGGCAAGGATACAACCAATGCGAATGGCCGTTACAGCATTTCTTATGTTCTTCCGGACATCTACGAGGTCTTAGCTTCAAAGAAGGGCTTGGGGACCATGAGCCAGCCGAATGTGGAGAGCATAGAGGCGGAGACTACAGTGGTCAACTTTCAATTTCCATCTGTGGGTGTGGCCGGAGAAAAAGAGGCAAAGATTCCCAAGGTCTTCAGCCTGAGCCAGAACTATCCCAATCCTTTCAACCCAGTAACCACCATCAGATATGGATTGCCTGAGGAAGTCTACATTGAGTTAAGCATCTATAATATCTCTGGACAACAGGTTGCTATTTTGGTGAATGAAATGCAGCAGGCTGGCTATCATCAGGTTAGCTGGGATGGAAAGGGAGTAGCCTCAGGAATTTACTTTTACAGAATTCAAGCTGGACAGTTTACCCAAACCCGCAAGATGATCTTGCTGAGGTAAAGATAGAGACCACCCTATACATCCCGAAGAAGCTATTCAGGGACACTGATAAAACCTCCCGCAGATTTGGAATCTGCGGGAGGTTTAAAAATAAAAAATGGGGACACCCCCCATTTTTACCCGCAGAGTGGCTAAAATCCTATCAACCCTGGGCTGCCCTTCCCGACACGTAACGGGTCGGGAAGGCCAAGTAGAAGTCAGGGACTCTGATTTGTCGGAGTCCGAAAGAGGGACAGATAAACCTGAAGGTTTGTCCCTACACGACATAAGAAACCTTTAGAACCGAAGGGGGGATTATGAAAAGAAGATTTGTTATTGGTATGCTCTGTGTCTTGAGCGCATTGCTCGTTGGAGTGGCTTGGGCAGCAAGGAATGCTCCTGGTATAGGTTCCATTAACGAACCTACCCAAGCACAGAGGCAATTGGTTGTTTCCAAACTGTCTTCTATGCCGCTGGCGTTCACTGAAAACCAGGGGCAGTTTGGAGAGAAAACCAAGTTCCGCTGTAATGCTCCGGGGGTAACATTCTATTTTGCCGCCGGTGAGGTGGCCTATCTCTTTAGCCGAGAGACCGATGAACCCATAGAAAAAGCGCTGGGGCCTTGGGGAGGTGTCGCTGGTATGCCAGAATCCCTGGACAGACTCGACAGACCTCGTTACAAGAGGGAAGGGCTCTTAGTTCATGCCAAGTTTGTGGGGGCCAATCCTAACGCTGAGGTCATCGGCGAGGGAATGCTTCCCCATAAGAGCAATTACTTCTATGGCAACGATCCCTCCAAATGGCGGACGAATGTGCCCAACTACTCTGCGGTGAGATACCGGAATATCTACCCTGGGATAGATCTGATGTATTACGGCGATGATCATTCCTTGAAGTATGACTTCGTCGTCAGGCCGGGCGCAGATCCTTCCAAGATAGAGATAGAATATGAGGGGGTAAATTCCCTTTCGGTTAATACCCAGGGTGAGCTGTTGATATCCACCCAATTTGGTGATGTCATTGAGCGGGTGCCTTATGTTTACCAGGAGATCGGCGGTGATAGACGGCAAATACCCTGCCGCTATCTCATCCTGGATAAGGACAGGTTTGGTTTTGTATTAGATGACAATTACGATCGAAGCCACCGGTTGTATATCGACCCGGAACTTCTCTACAGCACTTACTTGGGGGGCAGCGATGCGGATGGGGGCTACGACGTAGCCGTGGATGCAGAAGGCTGTGCCTATGTGACTGGATACACGTGGTCTACTGATTTCCCTACTGTCAACCCTTACGATGGAAGTTTAAATGGCTTCGCTGATGTTTTCGTAGCCAAACTTTCTGCCTCTGGCAGCTCCCTCATCTACAGCACTTACCTAGGTGGGAACGATTTTGATACAGATGATATGGGTATTAGTATAGCGGTGGATGGTAAAGGGTGTGCCTATGTGACTGGACGGACTGGGTCCACTAACTTCCCCACCGTCAACCCTTACGACGGAAGCTATAATGGCTTAAATGATGCTTTCGTAACCAAGCTTTCGGCCTCCGGTAACTCCCTTGTTTACAGCACCTACTTAGGAGGGGGTTACGGAGATGACCGGGGCTTTGATATAGCTGTGGATAGCGAAGGGTGTGCCTATGTGACTGGACGGACTGAATCTCCAAGTTTCCCCATAGCCAACCCGTACGATGGAAGCTTCAATGGCGGCTGTGATGTTTTTGTAATCAAGTTTTCGGTAGCTGGAGATTCCCTCTGCTACAGCACCTTCCTGGGCGGGGGGCAACATGATGAGGGGCGTGACATAGCTGTGGATGACGAAGGCTGTGCCTACGTTACGGGAAGCACTGATTCCCCCGACTTCCCCAGGGTCAACCCTTACGATGGAAACTTAGATGGCCGCTTTGATGCTTTCATGACCAAACTCTCGGTGGCTGGCAACTCTCTCGTCTACAGTACCTACCTCGGCGGGAGCGATGACGATTATGGCGGTAGCATAGCCGTGGATGATAGAAGCTGTGCCCTTGTAACAGGATGGACTTTGTCATCCGATTTTCCCACAATTAATTCTTACGACGAAGATTTAAGTGGAAGCATGGATGCGTTCGTAACAAAATTTTCGGAGACCGGCAGTGTCCTACTCTATAGCACTTATTTGGGAGGGGACAGTTCTGATGTAGGTAACGGAATAGCTCTATGTGACCAAGGCTATGTTTATGTAACAGGATGGACTGAATCCAGTGATTTCCCCGCTACAGCCGATGCGTATGATACAACCAGCAATGGAGACCAAGATGCTTTCGTAACCAAGCTCTCTGTAAATCAACCCCCAACCGCTGTCATCGATAGCATATATCCAAATCCTGCAGATGAAGGGGAAGAAGTAACCTTTGTAGGCCATGGAGAGGATACAGACGGGTCTGTTGTGGGCTATAACTGGAGGTCAAAGAGGGTGCTGAAAAAGTCGGCTCATGAGAGAAGGGTTTAACCCCCTCGGGTA
>JAOZPP010000108.1 GCA_029932675.1 bacterium | reverse complement strand
TAGACAGCATCGGCTATGGTATAGGCAATTCCATCAGCGTTCACATCCCCATAGGTCCCATAGATGTGAATACACTGGACCCTCGTTCCTACCAGGACCAGATCCCCATGCAAAGTGTCGCCACTATTATCGCAATAGTCCGTGGTGCAATAGGGCCAGTCTAAATCTCCTTCCCCGATGCGGGTCATCTTATCCCCTGCGCCACTGGCAAACTTCCAAGTATAGAGCTCACCAGTCAGCCATAATCTCTCTCCAGTTCCATCGGTAATGGTATTGTCCACGCAAGCATCATCCACCTCAAAATCAATGGGAATCCAGTAGTTACAATCCCACTTAGCCGAAACATGGAAATGGAGAAGGGCAATTAATGTATCCATCGGATAGCAGAGAGGTGGGGTGTATTCCTGGTTAGGTTTGTTGGCAATGCCAATTATCCTCACCTTTTGCCCATCCCCCACCTGCCAACTGGTCCAGTTGAAGTATTCCCAATCGAGGCTGTCATCGACACCAGTAAGGGTGAGGACGCTGGGATCGTAGTGGAGGAGGATATCATAGCCGCCTACACAATAGCAACTATTGGACAAATAAACAGGAACTTCGATGTCACTCCCCGGCCAGGCAACGATAGAATCACCCAAGCTAATCACAAGTCCGTGGACGGTTATCTTTACCTCAACTGTATCGGCCAGAGGAGACCAGTGAGTATCCGTGCCGATAAAGAGAAGGGTGTAGACCGAATCGTCAACCTGCGGGCCAGGAACCCACCGGAAGGTCCCGGTAACCGGATTCCCTGTCCCATCGGAGAAAGTTGCCCCCGTAGGGAGATTCTCCACGGAGAGCACAACCAGATCACCGTCCAAGGTATCTGGGTCTGTTCCAGTGATGGTAAAGACCAATGTATCTCCCACACAAAGTTCCTGAGAGCCAGGATCGGTGAGCTCTGGTGGACGGTTAACATCATGCACGGTTATATCCACATCCACCGAGGCCTGCAGCTTTTTATGGATATCGGAGGCGATGAAGGTCACCGTATAGACCGAATCGGGCTTTGCTCCCTGTCCGAAGTTAGGCGTCCACTCGAAGGTGCCAGTCACCGGATTTCCCCTCCCATCGCTAAATGTCGCCCCATCAGGAAGGTTCTGGGCAGAAAGCACTACTGTATCTTGATCCAAAGTATCCGGATCCCAACCGGTCACCGTAAAGGTCAACAACTCTCCTTCATAGACCTCTTGCGGACCAGGGTCGCTGATCTGGGGCGCCTGGTTGACATCGTTGACCGTAATCGTTACCTCAACGGTGTCGGCGAGGGTAGGTGTGCCCTCATCGGTGGCGATGAAGAGAACAGGATAAACGCCGGCCTGTCCGAAGTTAGGCGTCCAGCTAAAGGTTCCTGTAGCCGGATTGCCCCGTCCACCAGTAAAGGTTGCCCCCGCAGGTAGCCCGACAGCAGAAAGGTTTGCCGTATCCCCTGGACAAGGATCTGTGCCGGTCACCGGAAAGCTCAACAACTGGCCTTCATCCACCACCGGGGTGGTATCAGGCACGCTCACCACTGGATAATATTGCAACTCTTCGATGTCCGCATCGTAACGCGGTTCTATCTTGTAGTTGCCATAGGTGTAGAAGACGATGCCGGCAACATTGAGACAGTCGTTGAGCTTGGGGGTATAGGAGTAAGAGGCCTTATCATTCACCCGGCAAGGACCACTGCCGTCGTCAACCTCCCATTCACCATAGCCTAAATTCGGATTGGTGACCACCACATCGCTCACCTTCACCAACACGCCTTCGTAATCCTCAGATGTATCCACTGTGTTGGTAGGCAGATCAGCAACTGCAGGAAGGGGATTACCGCTCGATTCCAAGAACGCACAAGTGGCCATAATCTCCGTCTCGTTATAATACTCCTTCACCTTCCCAATAACGAGAAGGCTGTCCCCTTCGGCAAATGTCTGGTATTTATGATAGACCTTCACCCCATTCCAGGCCCCGGAGCCGCTCTGGATATAGTAGTAACTGGAGGAATAGATCCCTGGTGCAGCGGTCACTATACCCGCGGTGACCACCATCTGATTCTTATAGGGGGAATCCCCAGAAGGATCTGTGGTGTATTGGATATCGTGGATGGAATGGAAGGAAAACTTCAACTGGATGTCAGCATCATAACGGGGTTCTATCTTGTAATTGCCATAGGTGTAGAAGACGATGCCAGTGACGTCCAGGCCATCATACAACGTGGGGCTATAGGAGTAGGAAGCCCTGTCGTTCACCCGGCAGGGGCCACTACAGTCGTTTACCTCCCATTCGCCATATCCCAAGTTATCATCGGTAACCACCGCATCGCTCACCTTAATGAGCACCCCTTCATAGGCCTCCGAGGTATCCACCTCAGCGGTCTCCACCTCATAGGCTGCGGGCAGGGGGTTTCCTGAGGAGACGAGAATCGCGCAGTCAGCGACGATCTCCGTCTCATTGTAATACTCCTTCACCGTTCCAGTAACTATGAGGCTATCCCCTTCGGCAAATGTCTGGCCATAGTGATAAACCTTAATTCCATTCCAGGGACCTGAACCATCCTGAATGTAATAATAGCTGGAGGAATAGATTCCTGGAGCAGCGGTGACTATACCGGCGGTGACCACCTTCTGGTTCTTGTAGGGGGAATCCCCAGAAGGATCTGTGGTGTATTGAATCTCATAAATCGTATGGAATGGAGGGGGATTTACGGTAATGGTCACATAGCAGGTATCCGCGCCCGGAGGCGAGTAGTTATCGGTGGCCACAAACCGCACCGTGTAAGTTCCCCTCTCGCAGTAGTCAGGAGTCCAAGTAAATGTGCTGCTCACAGAACCTGAATCGGTCACCGTGGGGAAACTTGACCCGGAAGGAAGATCCTCCGCCCACAGGGTGACCGTGTCCCCATCAGCATCGGTGGCTGAGACAGAGAAGCTGAGAGCCGAGCCCTCCTCAACCGTCTGTGCTCCCGGGCAGGTGATTACTGGTGGCTGATTGGGCTGGCGAAAGAGGACAACCAGGTCCTGGTAGTCAGAATCGGAGTCACAATGGGGGAGGTCCTCCCAAGCGACAATGAACTCCCTGGGATCATGGGTGCGAAAGACCCAAGCGTGGTCCCAATTGTCAGAGTTGACGCTTGGTTGGGTGTACCAGATGAAGGTTTTGTTCTCCGGATTCAGGTAGAGACCAAACGTATCGCATCCAGTGATAGTAAAGTAGGCGGTATCCCCGGGGACGTTGTCTCCTGTAAAGACGATATGTGTATCCGCTGGCGTCCCCTTTGGATACCAACCAGAGGAGGTGAATGGAGCGTATCCAGCTACCTCCGCATAGAGTATCTCATAATAGCCCCCGGATATCACCGGAAAGAGCTCAATCCCCGTCTCATCTGTGGCCACATTAATATAGTCATAGCCCAGATTATTCAATATCTCCTGCAGGGTAGGCTCAGACTTGAGGGTCCGTGCCCATTTCGCCAACTCCTGCGGAGTCATCGGGGGAGTTTGAGCCTGGGCAACCACTGCCCATAGGCTGATAGCAGCAACGACCGCTATCGAAATTAAAACCTTAGCTTTCCTTCCCACTTCTCCCTCCTTTGGTTAAATGTTTTCTTCTATTCCCTATTGAGATCCCATTGAGGTGTTGCCTGAGGTGGCAGTATCCCAATTCTGCCACTCCCCTCTTCTGCCGTCAGAATCAGGGGTTCTTGCCCGAGGTGGCAGAATCCCAATTCTGCCACCCTCCCCCCGCTTTACGGTCAGATGTGGGCATCTGACCGCTCGGGGTTGGGTGCTTGCTGCCGTCAGAATCAGGGGTCACCCCGCTTTGCCGTCAGAATCAGGGGTTCTGACGGCTCAGGAGATCAACCCAACTGAGGTGGCAGAATCCCAATTCTGCCACATCCCTCTTTGCCGTCAGAATCGGGGTTCTGACGGCTCAGGAGATGCTTGCTGCCGTCAGAATTAAGGATAGTCTATCTCAATGAGCGAATTATCTCCCAGAAGATAGTTCTTAGCGCTGGAATATGGCCAATCCTCCGCTTTCTCAACTAATCCAGCTTTAACCGGATTCTGATGGATGTAGTTCAGCTTCTGGGAAAACCACTTCTCGCTTTTTATCGCCTCATCATCAAATCTACTCGCCCAGATTTTATACTTGCGCCTGGGTAAGTCTTTCGCTGCGTCTCGGAAAACCTGTAAAGCTTTCTTGTTGTCCTCTTCCTGAAACTTTTCTAATAACTTTTTGGCTGTGAACCTCTTAAAGCTCTGTTGAAACTTGGAGAGCTCTCCCTTGCCATTTTTCATCTGAATAAGCAGATGATAATGGCTGGGCATCAAGACATAACCAAAGAGCTTATACCCAAATTTCTTTCGGTAGAATTTTAGGTTTTCAATTAATATTTGATAGTCGCTTCTATCCTTAAAGGCCCGGTAGCGATTTACGACCGTAGAGGTAACGAAAAATGTTGTCTCTTCCCTGAGGAGGTCTCGATGCCTTAATCCCATATTTTTCTTATAGGAGTCTTCTTACTGAGGTGGCAGAATCCCAATTCTGCCACCACCCCTCTTCTGCCGTCAGAATCGGGGTTCTGACGGCTCAGTTGAGAGCGGACATGTTGCTTGAG
>JAOZPP010000077.1 GCA_029932675.1 bacterium | reverse complement strand
CCACCCCTTGCTTTTGCCGACTTAATTAGCTGGTAATTCACACCAAGCGTTAAAGAGCAGGGCTGTGCCCCCCAAGAGCTGGCGGCAGATACCTCCTATGGCAGTGATGAGAACCTCCGGAAAGCAGCCCAGTTAGGGGTAGAGGTCATCTCTCCTGTAGGGGGCCGCAGGCCCTCTAAGTTAGGGTTAGAGCACTTCCGTTTCTCCCAGAGGGGAGGAGAGGTAGAAGCCTGTCCCCAAGGCCATAAGCCAGAGAAGTGGTGGAAGAGGGAGAAGGGGAGGTTTGTGGCTCTCTTCTGTTTGGAGCATTGTCGGGGATGTGCCCTCAGGGCTGAGTGTCCTGTGCAATTAGGG
The DNA here is from genome assembly GCA_029932675.1 of bacterium. Classification (GTDB taxonomy): domain Bacteria; phylum SM23-81; class DAOVCL01; order DAOVCL01; family DAOVCL01; genus DAOVCL01. The sequence continues at coordinate 16,405 of JAOZPP010000077.1, read as the reverse complement.
AAGAAAGGGGGCTATCTGCGTTACTCTGCCCAGGGGATAAGGCTGGCAGAGAGGAGGATCTACCAAGAGAGTGCTGCCTTCCGGGAGAAGTATCGCTGGCGAGCAGGGTCAGAGGGGACGCACTCCCATCTCAAGTGGGATACTGGAGCAGGGAGGTTACGGGTAAGAGGGTTTGCTGCTGTGCGCTACTGTGTGACCCTCAAGGCCCTGGGGCTGAACATCCTCAGGGTGACCTCTGCCCAAATTGCCAGACTGAAGGCCGAAAGTGCCTCTATTAAGGGTATTCTCTCCAAAATCTCTACCTTTTTGCGGGCTAAAAAGAGGTCCCGGACCTTTCCTTCACTAATTGTGGCCTCTTTTACCCAATTCCGCCTATCAAAGAGCGTCTGCCTCCAATGGGCAAGCTTAAACTTTTTGCCTAACCATCTATTATGAAATTGATAAAACCTTACCTTACAGGAAGTTTCCCTCTTGGCCAGTTCTACCTTAAAGCATTTACTCTTCAGTCAAATCTACTGTTCTTGAATTGCTAGATGAAATGGCCAAAGTCCAGGTATAGAGGATATTAAGTTTAAATTCAAAGCTAAAACAACCCTTTTTACAGCAGAGTCAGAAATTGAACTATGTCAAAAAATCGAAAGCCTTGTCCAATCTCCCTGTTGAAGTTATCATCTCTTAATCGTAACAGATTACAGGATCAGGGAAAAGTGAGGGTGGGCCTTTAGCCTCCACACAAAGCCACGGGAAAATGCGGAAACCTCCAGCCCACCATAAGTGTTAAATAAATCAAGAATGAAAGAAATTGTTTACCTTCTCTCCAGAGGAAGTCGTTTATCAGTGTTGCTGCCGGCCACTGCAGCTAATCCATCTGTTTTCTTAAAAAAGTAGGAACCTCCAGATCATCTGGGCTGAATGCGCCAAAGGGTTCCTTTTTGAGCTCTTCCTCCACCTCCTCTGTTCTCTTATTCCTAATATATGCGGGCCTCTCCATGTAATGAATTTTCGGACTGTGAAAATCCACTACCTTCGGCTCTGGCTTAGAGGTGAGGGGCGCCCGGTTCAACCCGGTGGCGATGACCGTTACCCTCACCTCCTCTGTAGTATCTTCCTCTATAACTGCCCCAAATATTATGTTGGCCTCAGGTCCGGCTGCCTCCTGAATGACCGAGGTAGCCTCACTTACCTCATTTAGGGAGAGATCTGTGCCTCCGGTTATATTTATCAGCAGACCCTTGGCTCCAGCGATGGAGGCTTCATCCAGAAGCGGACAGGAGATGGCTGCTTGAGCAGCTTCTTTTGATCTCCCCTCTCCGCTACCAGTACCCGTCCCCATCAGGGCATCTCCCATTTCTGACATCACCGTCCGCACATCGGCGAAGTCCAGGTTGATAAGGCCGGGGATAGTAATCAGATCAGAGATCCCTTTGGTTGCTCGCAGGAGGACCTCATCGGCAAGTTTGAAAGCATCTAAAAGGGAGGTCTCTTTGGATACAAGGGTGATCAGCCTTTGATTGGGGATGACGATCAGGGTATCAACCTTCTCCTTTAACTCTTCAATCCCCCTCTCTGCCCTCTCCATCCTCTTCTTCCCCTCAAAACCGAAAGGTTTGGTAACCACTCCCACAGTGAGGGAGCCCAATTGTTTGGAGATCTCCGCAATAACTGGACTGGCTCCAGTCCCCGTACCTCCTCCCATCCCGGCGGTGATAAAGACCATATCGGCTCCCGCAAGCGCCTCTTCGACCAACTCCCTCTCCTCCTCAATGGCCTTTCTCCCTATCTCCGGATCAGAACCAGCCCCCAGACCTTTGGTTAACCTAGCCCCGAGCTGAATCTTCCGGGGGGCTTTTGTCCTCTCCAGGACCTGAAGATCTGTATTAGCAGTAATGAATTCCACTCCCTGAAGATCAGCATCTATCATCCTGTTTACAGCATTTCCGCCAGCCCCTCCTACTCCGATCACCTTCATCTTTGCCCCGATATTCACCTCTTCGTCTAACTTAAACTTCATCTCTCCTCCCTCCCTTGGGTTAGATAACTTAGAAGTATTCCTTAAACCAACCTTTCATGATTTTAAGAATCTTCTCAAACAATCCGTTATTCAGTCTGGATCTTCTCCGCTCCTTTGGGGACTGAAGGCCCCACTTTATCAATCCCAACCCAGTGGCATGGATGGGACTGGAGACTAAATCGGTTAATCCCCCCGGGGCAACAGGAGTTCCCACCTTGGCTGGCATATCGAAGACCTGTTCGGCCAGTTCAGCCATACCTTCCATTATCGATGCTCCCCCGGTGAGGACAACCCCAGCAGCAAGTAGGTCTGCGAAATCGCTTCTCCTGATCTCCCTAAGGGCGAGGGTAAATATTTCCTCCACCCTTGGCTCTATTATCTGGGCTAAAATCCTTCTGGAAACTGGTCTTGGTTCCCTCCCGCCAACGCCAGGCACATCTATCTGCTCATCTGGCTCCACCAGTGAGGGAAGGGCAGAGCCATAATTCCTCTTTATCCTCTCGGCCTGCTCTAAGGGTGTCCGGAGACCAATGGCTATATCCTTAGTGACGTTCTCTCCACCCCAACCAACGACTGCCGTGTGCCTTATACAACCATCATAAAAGATGGCTATATCCGCTGTTCCCCCCCCGATATCGATAAGGGCCACCCCTAATTTCTTCTCATCTGGAGAGAGAACCGCATAGCTGGAGGCCAAAGGTTGGAGGACCAGATCGTCCACCTTAAGACCAGCTTTCCTTATGCTTCGATATATATTTTGTGCCGATGTTACCGCCCCAGTCACTATATGTACCTCCACCTCTAATCTTACCCCCATCATCCCCACAGGGTCCTTGATCCCTGGTTGATCATCAACCCAGAACTCCAAGGGAAGAACATGCAGCACCTCCCTATCCATCGGAATAGCCACTGCCTTAGCCGCCTCTATCACCCTCTCCACATCCCTTTTGGTCACCTCGTTATGGGGCTCAGAGATGGCGATGACCCCTCTGCTGTTCAGGCTCCTGATGTGATCCCCAGCAATTCCCGCAAAAACTGAGTCTACCTTGAGCCCGGCCATAAGCTCAGCATCTCGCACCGCCTTTGTTATGGACTCTACGGTCTTCTCCAGGTTCACCACAACTCCCTTCTTCAACCCCTCAGAAGGGGAAACTCCCACCCCAATCACATCAAACTCCCCCTCCCCAAGGTCCTTGGCTATTATGGCCTCCACCTTAGTCGTTCCTATATCCAGACCAACCAATATCTCCTCGTCTTCCATCTATAGCCTTCCCTTTTTACTCACTACAGCCTGATCCCTGAACCTGAGATCGATAAACCTTGGATTATCCCCAGCATCTTTCATAAGGGCTAAAAGCCTTCTCAGATGAGAGATCTTCTCTCCGAAGTTCCCTGCTCCCAAAGCAACCCGGCATCCATTCTGTAACCACAGGGTGATCCCCCCCTTCCACCCTATCTGAGAGACCATATCCAAAAGAGGAGGGTGCGTGGCCCTTATCCAGAGAATAAGATCCTTTGCATATCTTTCTCCCAATTCATCTGCCCCACTGAGAATCGGCAGGTCAATGCGGGAATGGGGTAGGATAGTGAAACCATCCCCTTGCACAAGCAAGCCTCCCCCTTTATTCACCAAGAAGAGGGGGGCTTTCTCCACAACCTTAATCTCTATTAAATGGGGGGGCCTTTTGAGAAGTTTTACCCTCTTTACCAAGGGATTGGCTTCCAATTTGGCCTCTATCCCTGAACCATCAAACCGGAAGATATTCTCTCCCTTGGCCACCTGAGCAACTCGGAGGATCTCATCTTGGTCCAAGAGCAGGTTTCCCTCTACCCTAATCTGTTGAATGCGAAAATAAGAGGATTTAAGCGCCCAGTTACTGAGTAGACAGACCAAACCCAGAGAGAAGGAGAGGCCGAGCAGGACTTTTATAAATGCTCCACCCCTGATCACTTCTCCCTCCCCACAACCTCAACCTCTAACTCCAAATCCACCCCGAAGGCCCTTTTCACCCTCTCCCTGATCTCATCGATTAGATGTAAGACCTGGGAGGCCGTAGCCCCCCCTAAGTTAATGATGAAGTTCGCATGGAGAGGGGAGACCATAGCATCTCCCACCCTCATCCCTTTTCCCCCCACCTCTTCGATGAGCTTTGCCGCTGGAGCCTGAGAGGGATTCTTGAAGATACAACCCGCGCTTTTCTCGGAGAGGGGTTGGGTAGCGGATTTAAGCCTGAGATATCTACTCATCAGCTTCCTGATCATCCACTTCTTCCCCTTGGCCAAGTTCAGCCAAACCCTGGTGATGATAAAATTCTTTGGCAGATTGGATGATCTGTATGCGAATCTGAGTTCATCCCTTCCTAATTCTCGCCAACTTCCATCGAAGCTTAACCCTTTAATTTTCTGCACGATGTCTCCCATCTCCCCACCAAACGCCCCCGCGTTGGTCTTTACCATCCCCCCGATGGTCCCGGGGATGCCCGTGGCGAACTCCATCCCCTGAAGGCCATTTTCCCTACAGTAGTCGAGAACCTCCCTCCCCCTTGTTCCGGCCATCACCTCTATTCCATCCGGGGTAGGATGGATGCCTTTAAACCTTAGGCCGCACCTAATCACCACTCCAGGAAAACCTCCATCCCGCGCTAAGAGGTTTGTCCCCATCCCCAACACGAGCACCTCCATTCCCTCCTGACGAGCATATTCAAGGATATTTTCCACATCCCCTTCATCCTCTGGCTCGGCCAGAAGACCTATCCATCCACCCAAGCCAAATGAGGTGTAGGAGGAGAGGGATGCCCCTATGGTGATACCTCCCTTTAGTCGCTCAGCGAGTTCTCCTAACTCCACAGGGTACACCCCCTAATCACAGAAAATGCCACCATGAGAAACCACCGCGAAGGGTGAAATAACTGATTCCGAAAAACTTTTTTCATCCCCGCAACAGCTCAAGAAGCTCCTCCCCCACCCTCCAGACGTCTCCAGCTCCCATGGTAATTACCATATCTCCCTTTTTTACCAGTTTGCTTAAAAAGGAGGGGAGATCCTCCTTAGAAGGAACCCAGTGGACAGAACTATGGCCAAAATCCTTTGCTGCCTGAGCCACCAACTCCCCAGACACCCCTTCGATCGGCTTCTCCCTGGCTGGATAGATCTCGGTCACCACCAAGACATCTGAACTGCTTAACGCCTCCCCAAAGTGACGGGAGAAGTCCCTGGTGCGGGTAAAGAGATGGGGTTGAAATACGGCTACTATCCTCCTCCTCCATCCTTCCTTGGCTGCCTTTAGGGTAGCTTCTATCTCAGTGGGGTGGTGGGCATAGTCGTCGACAACCATCACTCCCTTCCTCTCCCCTTTTATTTCAAACCTCCGATGAACCCCCTTAAAACCCTCCAGTGACGAGGCTATTTGAGAGAAGGGGATCTCCAAATCCAGTCCCAAGGCAACGGCTGCTAAGGCATTCTTTACATTATGCCCCCCAGGAACCTGCAGCTTTACCTCCCCCAAGAGCTCCCTGCCCTTACGGACGAAAAAGCGGCTCTCTGACCTCCGGAAACGAAGCCTTTCTCCCCGGATATCGGCTTTAGGGTTGAGGCCATAGGTAATAAGTTCCCTCTCCACTTGAGGGATGATATCCTGTAGGCTGGGTTCATCTAAGCAAAGGATTACCGACCCATAAAAGGGAACCTTGTTGGCAAACTCCACAAAGGCAGATTTGAGGTCCCCGAGGCTGGTATAACAGTCCATATGCTCAGCCTCCAAAGTGGTAATCACTGCAATTGTAGGAATAAGCCTCAAGAAGGAGCGATCGAACTCATCGGCCTCGGCTACGAAGTAATCTCCCTTCCCTAAGAGGGCATTTGTTCCTAGGGCTATCACCCTTCCCCCGACAACGATGGTCGGGTCAAAGCCTCCTCCAGTAAGCACCTCCCCAATCATCGAGGTGGTGGTGGTCTTACCATGGGTTCCAGCAACAGCTACCCCAAACTTCATCCTCATTAACTCACCAAGCATCTCCGCCCTCCTAATTAGGGGGATCCCTTGGGAGCGGGCTGCCTTCACCTCAGGGTTTGAATCCTCTATTGCCGAGGAAATGACCACCACATCTGCCCCCGCAAGGTTCTGGCCTCGATGTTCATAAATTATTTTGGCCCCAAGTTTGGATAACCTCTCAGTGATGGGGGTAGCTCTTAGATCGGACCCCGTAACCTGATATCCCATGTTGAGCAAGATCTCGGCAATCCCGCTCATCCCAATACCCCCAATTCCCACCAGATGGAGCCTCTTTATCTTTCTGAATCGCCTATCGAGCATTGGCTAACCTGAGAACGGAGTCCATCAGGTCTTTCGTGGCTCCCGGTTTGGCCATTTGGGCTGCAGCATTGGCCATCCCCCTTAACCTCTTCTCATCCCCTAAAAGGGGGATTACTAACCCCACCAAAGCCTCTCCGGTGAGGTCCCTGTCCTCTAAGACTTGGGCTGCTCCCCTCCTCACCAAGGCCTGGGCATTCAACCTTTGATGCCCACCGGTGGAAAAGGGGTAGGGGACAAGGATTGAAGGCTTTCCCAAAAGGGTGATCTCCGCTATCGTGGAACCACCTGCCCTGCTCATTACCAGATCCGCGGCTGAATAGATCAAACCCATATCATCAAAAAACGGTTCGACTTTAACCTGCAACCCCCTTGTCCTCTCCTTTGCCCATTGGTAGTCCCTCTTTCCTGTCTGCCAGATCAGGCCTATACCCCTTCTCAAAAGGGCGTCTAAGGAGGCCCCTATGGCCAGATTCAGGGAGTGTGCCCCCTGACTGCCCCCCAAAACAAGCAGCACCTTTTGGCTTCCCCCTAAACCCAATTCCTGGCGAGCCTCCTTCCTCCCCCATCTCCTTAGCCCCCGCACTGGATTCCCTGTTACCCTCACCGATCTCCCTTTCAGATATCTCCTTGACTCAGGGAAACTTAAACAGACCTCTGTAGCCAGGGGAGCCAAAAGCCTGTTGGTTAGTCCGGGCAAAAGGTTCTGTTCCTGGAGGAGGATAGGGATATCTCTCACCCTGGCTGCCAAGCAAAGGGGAAAGCTAACATATCCACCCATTCCCACCACTACCCGGGGGTGGAATTCCCTGAAGATGGATAACGATTCCCGTATCCCCTTAGCCACCACAAATGGAAGGAGGGGAGTGGTCAAGGAGAATCCCCTTTTCAAGGCAGATGAGCTTATCTTTGCCAACCTAAACCCTTTTCCATTCAATAACTTGGCCTCCATTCCTTTCTTCCTACCCACGAAAAGAACCCTTGCCCCTCTCTCTCGAAGCCCCTCAGCCAAAGCCAAAGCCGGAAAGAGATGACCACCAGTTCCCCCGGCAGCGATTATCACCCTTACTGCAGGGTTAGGCGAACCCCCACCAGATGTGAGCATGCGAAGACCTTCCAGTGACGCTACCTCTCCTCTTTTTGGATGATTGGTGCTCCATCAACATAATCCAGGGGCTTTCATCCGTTTTGTTCCCAATGAAGCACTACTCCCTGTTAAATCGGGGGAACCAGCTTTTTCTTCCCCTCTTAGATAGCTGGAGCAAAATCCCGCTCCCCATCAGACAGAAGAGGAGGGAAGAACCTCCGTAACTAATGAAGGGGAGGGGGAGACCTGTGGTCGGCAACTTACCACAGGCCACTCCAACATTGAGAAAGAACCCTAAACCAACCATCATTACCAGTCCCAACCCTAAGAAGGAACCATAAAGATCGGGGGCATGGACAGAGGCTCTAATTCCCCTCACCAGGAAGAGGAGAAAAAGCAGAAAAACAAAAAAAATCCCCAAAAAGCCTAACTCCTCCCCTATGGAGGAGAGGATAAAATCGGTATGGGGCTGGGGGAGGAAGAAGAGCTTCTCCTTTCCCTCCCCTAAACCAGTGCCTAACAGCCCGCCAGAACCTAAGGAGATAAGGGACTGGTGAAGCTGATAGCCCGCCCTCTTGGTGTCTTGCAAAGGATGGAGAAAGGCCCATATCCTGTTCGCCCGATAATCAACCTTATGGATAAAGAGGAAGAAAACGGGTAGAAAGGAAAGGGCGATGGCCAGGAGATGACGAATCCTCGCCCCCCCCAAAAAAAGCATTACTCCAGCCAGAGAGAGAATCACAAAGGCCGTGCTAAAGTCAGGTTCAAGTGCCACCAAGACGAAGGCCACCCCCACCACAAGGAGGGGGGGGAGAAGCCCGCGGCTCAGTTCCCCTATCACCTTCCCTTTCCTCTCCAGGAAATCAGCCAGGTAGAGAACAATAGAGAATTTGGCCAACTCTGAGGGTTGAAACGAGATGGGCCCTATCCTCAGCCATCTTCCCATCTTGAAGAGCACCATCAAGGCTAAAAGAATTAAGCTAATCGCTAAAAATAAAGGGATCTGTCTCCTAAACCAACGATAGTTTACTCTCAAGGTTAACATCAGTGCACAGATGCCGATAAACAGCTTAAAGATGTGACGGCGGAGGAAGTAGGTGGAGTCGTAGCCAAATTTTGGCTGTTGGGTCAACGATGAGCTGGAGCTAAAGACAACGATTGTCCCTATAGCCAGGAGCAGGACCAAGGGAATCACTAACCCCAGGTCGACCTTCCCCATCTTTGGAGGCTCGTCCATTCGTCTCATTTAGCTTCTCGCACTGTGGTGAACTATTGGTTTAGTCACGTCTTTGAATTCGCAGCTTCCTCACCTCTTCCTTGAACACCTTCCCCCTCTCCTCAAAATCCGTAAACATATCAAAACTGGCACAGGCGGGAGAGAGGAGAACCGTCTCCCCAGGGCTAGCTAGCTCATAGGCAACCCAGACCGCCTGGGCCAGGGAATCCACCTTAGTGATTGGGACCAAATCCTGCCAGCAACTGGCCATCTTCTCCTTGGACTCCCCCAGAAGGATCACTGCTTTTACCCTCTCTTGGATCAATTCCCGCAAACGGCTAAAATCAGAGCCTTTATCCCTCCCTCCCGCGATGAGAAGAATTGGGCGGGGGAAACTCAAGAGCGCATAGCGGGTGGCATCCACATTCGTTCCTTTGGAGTCGTTAACAAACTTTACCCCCCCAATTGTATCGACCACTTCCAACCTATGCTCCAGGCCAGGGAAAGAGACCAGATGGGAAACAATCTCCTCCTTCCTGAGGCCCCCAGCCAGACAGGCAGCTACCACAGCTAAGCAGTTGGAAAGGTTATGGGGACCAGGAAGAGGGATATCGCCCAACTTAATTACCCTCTCCATGGGTTGGGATAGCCTTGCTACAACCCAGCCATCCTCCACCCCCACCTCCGAATCCCCACCTTCCCCAATAGAATAGGTGACCACCTTAGCCTTCAATTCTTTGATCAAAGGATAGACCAAGGGGTCATCCCGATTGAGTATGGCCAGGTCATGGTTGGTTTGATTGGCAAAAATCCTCTTCTTCGATCGGGCATAATCTTGGAAACTCGCATATCTATCCAAGTGATCTGGAGTAATGTTTAAAAGAATAGCTACATTGGGGGAGAATTCCCTAACTGTATCCAACTGAAAACTGGATACCTCCGCTACAATAACCCCCTTTTCTGAGATCTTGTCCACCACATCGGAGAGCGGCCGTCCGATATTCCCAGCAACCGCCGCTTCCCAACCAGCCAATTTGAGGATGTGGCCTAAAAGTGATGCCACGGTCGACTTACCATTAGAGCCCGTAACCGCCCAGATGGGCGCCCTAGCAAACCACCAGGCTACCTCCACCTCGCTTAGCACCTCAATCCCCCTCCTCCGCGCCTCCCCTAAGAGGGGCAAGGTAAGGGGAACCCCTGGGGAGAGGACGATGAGCTCGGCCTCCCGGAGGGCCTTCTGGGTATGTCCGCCGCTCTCCAGTTCTATCCCCCGTAGCTTCTCGATGCCGGGAGGGGAACTGATGTCTGAACCAAAAACATTTGCTCCAGCCTCCTGGAGAAGCCTGACCACTGCTTGGCCACTGCGGGAGAGCCCAATTACGGTGACCCTTTTGCCTTTAAGTTCCCTTATCCTCTGGCCTTTCATCTCGGCTAAACGGGCCTCAAAGGTTGGCTACCTTATCTTCAGGGTGCTTAGGCTGAGGACGGAAAGGAGGATACCGATTATCCACAGTCTCACCACCACCTTTGGCTCCCTCCAGCCCAAGAGCTCAAAATGATGATGGAGGGGGGCCATCTTGAATATCCTCCGGCCGCGGGTTTTAAAGGAAACAACCTGCAGAATGACCGAGGCGGCCTCCGCAACAAAGATGCCCCCCAGAATAAGCAAGAGGAACTCCTGCTTGGCTAAGATGGAAACAGCCCCCAGGGCACCTCCCAGGCCTAGGGCTCCTGTGTCACCCATAAAAACTTGAGCGGGAAAGGAGTTAAACCAGAGGAACCCCAAGGAGGCACCCACCATGGCTCCACAGTAGACAGCCAACTCCCCACACCCAGGGAGATAGAAAATCTTCAGGTACCTGGAGAAGTCCACCCTTCCCGTAACATAGGTCACTATAGCCATAGTGAGTGCGCAAATCCCCACTAGGCCGATGGCTAAGCCATCCAATCCATCAGTGAGGTTAATGGCATTTGATGTACCGACGATGACCACAGTTACAAAAGGGATATAAAAGAGACCAAAGCTGATGACCACATCTTTGAAGAAGGGGAGGCTCGTAGAGGTAGCATAGCTCGGGTGAGGGGGGAATAGAAGCAAGACGAGGCCCAGACTCAAGCCCCAGACAATCTGTCCAGCCAGTTTATACCTCCCCACTAAACCCTTTGATTTCCCCCGTTTTGCCTTTAGGTAATCATCCAAGAGCCCTATGCCTCCCATCCACAAAGTGGTCAGGATCAGGAGAAGGGTATATTCATTATTCAGTTGGGCCCAGAGGAGGGTGGAAAGGAGGAGGGAAATTAAGATCATAATCCCTCCCATAGTGGGGGTCCCCTCCTTGATCAGATGGGAAGTGGGACCATCCTCCCTGATCTTCTCTATCACCTCTTTCCCCTTGAGCCAACGGATGATGCTTGGACCAAGGAGAAAGCTGATCACCAGGGCGGTGAAGGCGGCCCCAGCGGCGCGAAATGTTATATAGCGAAAGAGGTTGAAGCCAATAAAATACTTACTTAAAGGCGCTAAAAGATGATAGAGCATCTGTTCCTTGGTTTGAGATTTGGTCTAACTCTCAGCGGTCAGAGACCAGCAGACAGGTATTCCACAGTTGTCGATTGCCAATTGTCACGAAATTTTCCTGTCCCCGTTCCCTATGAGCTGTACCATTTTTCATGCTATTTACTTGAGCAGGATCATCTTCTTTGCCCTTATATAACCCCCCGCCTTAAGTCGGTAGAAGTAGATCCCACTGGCCATCTGGCTGGCATCCCAACTCACCGTCTTATAGCCGGCCTTCTGCTCCCCATCAACTAAGGTGGCTATCTTCCGGCCTAAGATGTTAAAGACTTCCAGCTTTACCCAACAGTCCTCAGGCAGAGCATAGTTGATCTGAGTAATCGGATTAAATGGATTAGGATAGTTCTGGGCAAGAGAAAATTCCATTGGAAGCTTGACTTTCTCTGTTGTCTGCTTAGGAAGGGGAGGTGACACCGACTGCCCTAACATAATCTGGACGATAGGCACACGAATGCTATTCGGATAATCCTTGAGGAATTGGGTGAAGACTTCCTCGGCTTTGCCCTTGTCTCTGAGCCCATATCTGTAAATGAGTCCCTTCTGGAAAAGCAGGTTCTCCCGCATCGTGCTCCCCTCATAGTTTCCCATCAGATAATTACACCTGATAAGTGCCTTGCCGTATTCGCCTCTCCTCTCTAAGAAATAGACCGACTGCTCCAGAGCAAACCCCTTCAGACCAGTGTCTGCACACTCCGCAGCTACCTTCTCCAGATAGGGGACAATCTCAGCTTCTCTATCCAAATTTTGATAGCAAAGTATAATCCGATCAAGGGCCCAGTGGGCCTGTCTGGAAGCTGGATAGTTGGAGACAACTTGTTCATAGGCCGCAATGGCCTCCTCATACAGCCCCTGAGTCTGGTATCCCTCTGCTGTCTGGGTTAAATCCTGTGCAGGATCGGTAGCATCAGGAGAGGTCCAATCTCCCTCACTCAAGGGGCTGGGAACAGGAGGAGGTCCATTGGGATCACTGGTGAGATATGGCTCCCATACCACCAGTCCGGAGAAGTCAGATGAGTCGGGGTGTTGGGAAAGGGGATAACCCCAAAAGTTGAGTTGGGCCCTAATCCACCCAGAGGAGTTGCCATTTGACACTTGATATACTGCGTTGGCGTATATGGAGTTATACCCTGGATAAGGGTGAGGATAAAGCTTGCCAGAAAGGCCCAGATAAGGGTAGGAGCTAGAACAGGCGTAAACACCACTGCCACCATTGTCGATGATCTGATTGTATCCTCCCTCGGGATAGCCACCTGCACGAGGGATGTAACAACAAATGGGAGAACTGTGTTGGCTGCAATAAATCCCAGTTCCACCATTGCTCAAAATAAGACAATGGTCTATGGTAGGAGAACTGTGGTCATAACAGAAAACCCCAATACTATGGTTGTGCTTTACCTCACAGCGGGATATTGTCGGCTTAGAGTGACCTTCTAACCACATTCCGTAAAAGTCGTTGTCGTTAAAATAGTTGTCCTGGATAATGTCAGTATTGCTGCAGGAGTTAAAAAGAAGGAGGCCAATTCCCTCGTTGTCGATGAAGCAGTTCCCTTTAAGTACAGGGTTTGAGGAGTAGAACTCGGCTCCGTCCAGGCAAAACTTTACGGTGTTATTAGAGATAACAGGGCTTGCTTGGTCACATTGAATACCAGCCACCGAGCAATATTGGATCAGGCTATGCTCTAATGTAGGAGAGGCATTATTGCACCAGACGCCAATGCTGGCCCACTCAATAACGCAGTGTTTAAGCACACAACTGCTGTCGTCACTCTCGCCGATGAACTCTATGCCATACCATCTATGTGAAGTGTCTACTGCAGTAAATGTTATCTTTGAATCAGCCGTTCCCTGAGCAACGAGAGCGCCCTCTACGGTTAGTTTGGCTCCTGAGGCGAATTTAACCGTAGTGTTTGGCTGAACGGTTAAGGTCACCCCACTGTCCACCGTGACATCGCCGCAGATAAGAAGTTCCCCACTCCAATCCTGGAAAACAGTAGCCTTACCCTGATAAGGGATGTACTCTGGGATGTACCTATTTGTCTTGGTCACCGTCACATAAAGGCTACCAGGGGATTGGGGGTGAATTATGAAGTTTACATCCCCTGAGCTATCGGTCGGGGCCTTGGAGTATATGTCCTCATCTTTATAGAGATAGACCCAGGCACCCGAGACCGGACTCCCATCAGAGGAAACATTCACGGGGAAAGAACATTCCTGTGTGAAGGTGTAAAGGGGGTGGGAGACCTGCAGGCTTCCGGGAGGAGATGTCCAGACGGGCATAGCGGGATCCCCAAGCAAGGTCCAATTGCACACCTCGTATATGTAATCGTTCCAAAACATGCTATGAAGACCCTGCCAAGGCTTGGGCAGCCGGGTGATATACTCATTTTTGGCCATCCCATATATTCCCCCAATACCGTGAATCCTTCTTGGCACAGGATATGGATGATCCGGCCAGCCCTCAAAGAGATACTTCATATACTTCTTATCCAGGGTATCAGCGTATCCTCCAAGTCCAACCCCATATCTGCTGTGCCCTACAAAGGCCACACCACCTCCATTCGGATTGGAAAGCCAGTGCTCCCCAAAGCACTTGTCGCTGGTGGTATCAAAGGCAGCACTGACACAGGCGATGGTGGAGAAGACCCCATACTTGGGGCCATTGGTCAGCTCATCCAGGTCAGCGATCGTTAACCTCTGTGGATGAGGGCTCGTATCTGGTTTAACCTCGATATAGTCCCAGTGGCCATGCCCGGCATGGTTGATACCATAGAACCCACCCTGTAACTTCTCCTCAGCCGCATAAGCCGAAATCAGCTCATTGATTTCCCCGCTATAATAGTAATCATACATCTTGTAACGGCTGACCTCCTCCTCCAGCTCAGAGACAGAGGCCTCCTTTATCTTCCCCCCGGATGTCACCACAATTCCTTCTGGGGGTTTAATATCTATAGCAGCCCCCAAGAAGAGGAAATCTTTACCGGTTCCATTGTCATATACCGGTGGGTCCTGCTCATACCGCAACCTCTTCTGGATGAAGGTCTGCACCTCAGCCCTGGTGGAGACCTGCACCCTTCCGGCCCAGACCTCTCCGTAGTAGTCGAGAAGCTTGCTCTCCTCAATCCCTCCCCAGGGGGTCTCTATGGTGCAACTGTCCCCATAAAGCCCATTACCGTTCAGGTCCCAGCTCCCATCCAGGGCCGAGTAATAGAGATCGGTGGGAGTGGGGAGGTTAAGGCCCCACATAACCAAAAACTGCATAGTGGTGCTCCGGTTCCACTCCCTGTGGGGCACTATCTCCGGCCTTCCCCCCAGCAACACAGCCTCCGTCTGAAGCTTACCGTAATAGAACCTTATGCAGTTGCGTATCTTCTCTTGAAGGTCAACCCCGGAATAATTGTCCTCGATGTCGCTCAGGCCAAGTATCCGGGTGTTTATCCCTTTTCTGATATACCAGTCGGCCAGAGGCTGAAATTGGGACTTGAGGCTGTCGGCGGTGATGACAAGATAGGTCACCGCCCCTAAGCTGCCGAAGCTACTGTCCTCAACTATCTGTGGCCGATAGATGTATCCCTCCACATCTTCAGGGTTTTCCACCAGAAGCTTGGCCAAATTCTCATAAGTCTGTTGACCCTCTGCTGTCCTCTTCTCCGGATGCAGGGAGTTGTCCTCCGTTGGCTCGAGCTGCAGGGAGATGGAGAAGTTGGTATAGAGGATCAATGTGTCCGCCGCAGGGATATACCGCACCGGATAGACCAGAAGGTTGGCTATCTTTAACCCCGCAAAGTAGCCCTCATATCCACCAGTAGCCAGAACCTCTGGAAAGAGCTCAGAGGAGCTGTAGATGGTGGAATCGGGCTCCATAAACTCCCTGGTGGTGGTGTCCTCAGCTAAGTAGAAATAGGGCAGTTGGCCGGGATAGACCGGCTTGGAGAGTCCAATGAGCTGTGAATCAACCACCGTAACCGAGATGCCGCTCACCCTCCTGTCCAGGGGAATGGCATAGCTGAGGGCCTTTACCGGCAGATCAGGCTGGCCCGGCTCCTCAATGTGTGCACAGCCAGCTAAGGAAATGTAACTATAGTCAAGGGAGTCCACTATGGTTAGCTGAGAGGGGGAGTAGCTGAATCCCCTCTCCAGGCTGGCCCTGGCCCCTCCGACAGATACTGAGGCTATAAGGGCCACTAAGAAGAGCACCCTTAAGCGATTCATTTCTCCTCCTTTGGTTTATGGTTTACAACCTCTATTGGCTTTCCCCGGCATAATCTTTTGGGCATCACCTCCTTTACCTCAATAGGACCAGCTTTCTTGTTTTCACCCATCCCCCCACCTTCAGACAGCAGAGATAAACCCCAGAACTCATCTCCTTCCCCCTGCTGTCCCTTCCATCCCAGACCACTTCATATTCCCCCGCCCTTTGCTCCTGGTTAACTAAACTCCTCACCTCCTCTCCTAAGATGTTGTAGATCTTCAGGGTGGTAGGGGCAGAATTGATAATTGATAATTGATAATTGATAATTGTTTTTGAATTAAACGGGTTGGGATAGTTCTGAGCCAGCCTGAACCGGGGGATGGAAACCTCATCTCCCCTCTCCTCCACCCAATCCGGCCCCTGCGCCCAGGAGAAGAAGATAGATTTATCTCCTGGCCTAGACTGCTCATGGCCAGCCCACGCTACATATATCCGTCCGTCATCAACAACCACTATATATGGCAAGAAACCATATGTTATCGTGCTGTCATCGACCCTGATGGGGTCACTCCAGTGCCACTTGTCCTGGGTCATCGCAAAGTAGATGTGATAATCCAGTTGGCTTCCAGGAAGTTCCGGTGTGGCCTTCCAGACCCCATAGATGTTGTCATACCTATCTACGGCGATGACTACATCATGCTGAAACTCAAATGTGTCTGCGCTGATCATCTTGTATCTCCAGGTATCCCCCTCAGTAGTGGACTTGCCATAGAAGATACTCATATGCCCCTCAGGCCTCCTCCCCGAACAGAGAATATGGATCACCCCCTCACTGTCTACAGCCATCCGGGGATGTTCGGCCCAATAATCACTATAGGATACTCGCACATTCTTCCCCCAGGTCTGCCCTCCATCCAAGGATTTGGCAAAGTAGACCCCCTCACGCTCACCTCTGGTGTCCCCCCAACAGATATACACCTGCTTAGAGGACTGCCCAGACTCATACACCGCAATGTCA
>JAOZPP010000076.1 GCA_029932675.1 bacterium | reverse complement strand
TTTCTATGGCTACCCCATAAACCTACCGCCTTTAGGCGGTAGTAGTTTAGTTCAGACATGGCAATTCCCCAGCAGGCAAAGAAGTATGTGATCTCTGTGGGGGCTCAGGAAAGTTTGACTATACAACAGCTTGACTAATAAATATCTCGGTTATTTCAAAGAGATCAGACAGCGTATAAATTTAAGGGGGCATTTTGATGGATACTATTAGCGAAACCTGGGGAGACTTGAGGAATAATGTAAAGAGTTGTGGGTTTAGTGATTGCCCGAGGAATAGAGATAAATTGCCTATATTTTTTGATAGAAGTGAGGACTCTCTCTCAAAAGTGAAGTTCTTAGTTTTATCTCAAGATCCTGGAGCCAATTTGCGTAATGAAGTTCCGAGTGGAGATCCCGGTGAAATGGAGGATTACTTAATTGGTGGTTGTAAAAAGGACGGACCCACAGGGAACACTCCAATTAATAAGATGGTTAAGATTTTTTGCCATAACTTTAATCCCTCAACTGATGAAATCTATTGGACGCACGCCTTAAAATGTGTTCCTGAAGACGATAGAGATATTAGATGCAGTTCTGGATGGAGGAAATGTGCTCCTTATTGCAGAGAATACTTTAGGAAGGAACTTCAGTTGTTGCCAACAAAGGAGCTAGTGATAGTTGCACTGGGAAATTACGCATTAGCTTTATGTCGAGACATTCTCATGGACAGGTCATTATTCTATGTGGGAGGTATTGTAACATGCGTTAGAAAGACCGACGTTAACAAGAGTTTTGCTTTTGGAGAAAAAAGGGTATTTCTTTACCCTTTTATTCATCCTTCAAAGCGTGAGATGGTTCTAAAGAGATGGGATCACGACGGAAAAGTTGCAAAAAAGGAGGAAGAATTTATTCGGAAAATCAGGAAGAATCTTGAGGTCAAATGTTGAGGTTATTGGCAGATAATCTTATGGAGAAGTAGGGGTCAGGACTTGCCTTTTGCTAACTTCATAAAAAAGTGAGAACTTTGGGCTCGGGTCTTGCTTTTTGCCTCTCTTGAGGCTTATTCCATAACCTGATAATGAATTGGCATAATTTCTTGAGTAGGGATGGGCATTTATGCCTACCCACTTCTTGACCAAAGGGTGATAAAGTAGGAAAAATAGCAAAAAGCAAGATCTGACCCTATGATTTTTGCAGACCCCAGGGTAAAGGCCCATGTGGCCGTATGTGTGATTGCCTATCTCATAGAGAGCCTATTGGAGAAGGCCTTCGACTGGGCGGGTATGAAACTTACCGCCAGAAAGGCCCTAGAGCAGCTTGCCCCCCTGAAGGTTGCCGGACTTGACGAATTCAGCCGTATTGTAGAGTAACTTATCAACCTGGATTATTCATAAACTGATAATGAATTGGCATAACTTTCCTGAAGCTAAGGGATTATGTGTTTTTTGGGGTAGGGACAGACCTTCAGGTCTGTCCGCTCCTCCGGTCCTGCGGACAGGTCTAAAGCCCTGTCCCTACAGCCAAGACATATAACAATTTGGGACTTGGTGCTAATTTATGAATAGATCGGGTCAAAGATTAGCTCTTTCTAACCCTCAAGGGTATAGTGTAACCCATTTTCTAACCCATTGCTATTCCAAAAGTTATAACTATAGGTGTCAAACATGGGAGTTTCTTTCATTCTACATTCTTCACCCCGTTAAATGGTAAGTCCAACCGAGAATCAGAGCCCAGGAAACAAACCTGTTAGAAGAAGGGTTAACCTTTTAAGACCAGCAGATATTTAACGGGGTGAATTTTATATTCGAAGCTTCGCTCGGGGAGAGGGAGATAGAGCGAGGGGGGGATCTGGTGGGCATATGCCTTGGTGTCACCAAAAGGAGGGCTCTCATGGCTCATAACAGGGATCAAAGAAGGCTGCTCATCGTGTCGAATAGGCTGCCGGTGACCATCGAAAGGAGGAGAAAGAGGCTCTCCTACCGCCCCAGCGTTGGGGGGGTGGCCACCGGCTTGGGGGGCTTCCACCAGCAACACAACAGTGCCTGGGTGGGTTGGCCGGGGATAGTGGCCGAGGAAGGGGAGAAGGAACAGATAGCAGAGAGGCTAAAATCCCAATTCCGCTCCTATCCCGTATTTCTCTCCCGTGCCCATATCGAGGGATACTACCATGGCTTCACCAACAAGACCCTCTGGCCACTCTTCCACTATTTCCCCCAGTTTGCCAAGTATGAGGCCTCCGAATGGAAGGCCTATCTGGAGGTAAACCGCCTATTCGGCAAAAGGGTCAGCGAGATCGCCCAACCAGACGATATCATCTGGATTCACGACTATCACCTCATGCTTCTGCCGGGGCTCCTCCGGAGGAGCCTGCCTAAGGCAACCATTGGTTTCTTCCTGCACATACCTTTCCCCTCCCTGGATATCTTCCGCCTCCTCCCCTGGCGTAAGGAGATCCTGCAAGGGCTCTTAGGGGCTGATCTCATCGGGTTCCACACCTTTGATTATGCCCGCCACTTCCTCAGCAGTCTGCTCAGGCTTCATGGCTTGGCGCACGAGATGGGCCAGATCACCGTGGGGAACCGCTTAGTGAAGGTAGATGTCTTTCCCATGGGCATCGATGTAAGGCGATTCCAGGCCGAGGCAACCAGTTCCCGCACCGAGAAGGAGGTGAGGAGACTGAGAAGAAAGGCTGGAAACCGGAAAATCATCCTCTCCGTGGATAGGCTCGACTATACCAAGGGTATCCCCGAAAGGTTGGAAGCCTTTGAGCTATTTTGGGAGAGACATCCGGAATGGAGTCAGAAGGTCACCCTCATCCTGGTCGCCGTCCCCTCGCGCACCAAGGTGGAGTCCTACCGAAACCTGAAGCGCCAAGTAGATGAGATGGTGGGCAGGATAAACGGAAGGTATAGCACCGCTGGATGGGTGCCCATCTGGTACCTTTATAGGCTGCTTCCCCTTCCCACTTTGGTTACCTACTATCGGATTGCCGATGTGGGCCTGGTCACCCCTTTAAGGGATGGAATGAACCTCATAGCCAAGGAGTTCGTGGCCACCAGAAAGGAGGGGAAGGGAGTTCTCATCTTGAGCGAACTAGCCGGGGCCTCCAAGGAGTTGGGTGAGGCCCTAATCATCAACCCGCACAACAGGGAGGAGACAGCCCAGGCCATAGAGGAGGCCTTGACCATGCCCGATGAGGAACAGGTTGCCCGCAATCGAACGATGCAACGTAGGCTCTCCCGCTATGACCTTCTCCATTGGGCAGAGGATTTCATCTCAGGGCTACTGGAGGTAAAGGATCTCCAACGGGAACTGGAAACCAGAAAGCTCTCCGTTCAGGTAATGAACAGGTTGACAAAGCTCTACCAGGAAAGCAGCCACCGCTTGCTTCTCTTGGATTACGACGGTACCCTTGTCCCCCTTGTGGAGCAGCCCAGCAAGGCGAAGCCTGATGCTGCGCTCCTCTCCCTGCTGCGGGGGCTGGCCGCTACTCCCCAAAATACGGTCGTTCTCATCAGCGGTAGGGACAGGCAGACCATGGAGGAATGGTTTAAGGGCCTGAAGATCGGCTTGGTAGCCGAACATGGTGTCTGGATGCGGGAAGGGCCCACCGATCTGTGGAGGATGATGGAGGGATTGAGCTTAGAGTGGAAGGAGTGGATAAAGCCGGTGTTGGAGAAGTTTGTCGACAGACTCCCCGGGTCCTTTGTGGAGGAAAAGGAGTATTCCCTGGTCTGCCACTATCGGAGGGCCGATCCCGAGCTGGCTTCCCTGCGGGCAAAGGAGCTGATGGGGACTTTGACCGCCCTTACCGCCAATACCGAGTTGGAGGTGCTCCAGGGGAGCAAGGTAATAGAGGTAAAGTTCGCCAGCGTGAACAAGGGGAGAGCCGCGCTGAGCTGGATCGGCGGGGGAGGATTCGACTTCATCTTGGGAGTAGGCGACGACTGGACCGATGAGGACCTCTTTAAGGCCCTCCCCGAGGGTGCCTACTCCGTGAAGGTGGGCCTGGGCACATCAAACGCCAAGTTTTACCTCGATTCACCAGAGGATGTCCGCCAACTCTTGAAAGGCCTCATTGCCAAGGAGATGAAGAGATGAAGAAAAGGGTTCTGTTTACCATTGCGATGGTTTCCCTTCTTCTTGTCACCTGCACGAGGAGAAAAAGTAAGCTGACTTTTATGGTGGGAGGGGCGCCCAATGAGGTGGAGTTTTGGGAGAAACTCACCGAAACCTTTGAAAAGAAGACGGGGATTCCCATCACCCTCATTAGGCAACCGACCGATACCGATCAGAGAAGACAGGGACTGGTCATCCCCTTAAAATCCAAACAAAAAGACCCTGATCTCTTCCTGATGGATGTGGTCTGGATAGGTCAATTTGCCGCCTCTAAGTGGCTGCAGCCCCTGGACGGGTATATTCGCCGGGAGGGTTTTCCCTTAGAGCCTTTCTTTGGCCGGGTTCTCGAGTCTGCCGACAGATATAACGGCGAACTGATAGCACTCCCAGTATATGTTGACGGCGGACTGCTCTACTATCGCAGGGATCTTCTCCAAAGGTTTGGCTACCGCTCTCCTCCGCAGAGCTGGGCGGAGCTGGTCCGCTGTGCGGTGAAGGCACAGACCACCTTACGCCGGGAGAACCCCAACTTCTGGGGCTTCGGCTGGCAGGGAGCCCAATATGAGGGCTTAGTCTGTAACTTCCTGGAATTTGTTAGCTCAAATGGGGGAAGGCTAACCACCAAGGAGGGCAAGCCTTCGCTCAACCTGCCGGAGAACATCGAGGCCCTTGGGTTTATGGTTGACCTCATCCACAGGTATAAGATCTCTCCCCCGAACACCTATACGGAGATGAAGGAGGAGGAGGTGAGAAACCTCTTCCAGAGCGGCAATTGCCTATTCGAGAGGAACTGGCCTTATGCCTGGAGCCTGCATCAGGCCAAGGGATCAGCGGTAAGGGGCAGGGTGGGAATCGCTCCCCTTCCCGGTTTTGGGGGAAAACCGGGGGCCTCTGCGCTGGGAGGCTGGCATATAGGGATCTCCAGATATTCCGATGCCCCAGCCCAGGCCTGGGAGTTCGTCAAATTCGTTACCTCCTATAAGGTGCAAAAAGAGCTCGTAATGGGCCTGGGATGGAACCCGGCAAGGGTGGATATCTATGATGACCGAGAGGTGGGGGAAAAATTCCCCCATCTGCCTGCCCTAAAGGGGGTCTTCCAAACCGCGGTGAGCAGGCCAAACCTCCCCTACTATCCCCAGGTCTCTGAGGTCATCCAGAGGTGGGCCAACAGGGCCCTGGCCGGGAAGATCGGGGCAAAGGAGGCCCTGGACAAAGCCCAAAAAGAGGCGGAAGAGGTTATGAGGGCATACAAATGAACCAAGGTCTAAAAGCCAAGGGGGCGTGGGGAACCTATGGCTTCCTCCTCCCCCTGTTTCTCTTTATCTGCGGCTTTATCCTCCTCCCGGTTGCGGGCACCTTCTGGACGAGCCTCTTTCGGGATGTGGCCTTCCTCCCCAAGAAGTTCTTGGGTTTGGCCAACTATATCAGGCTCCTCAAAGACCCCAATTTTTGGCGGTCGGCCAGGTTTACCCTCCTTTTTGCCTTTGGCTCGGTGGCCTTAGAGGTGGGTTTGGGGACGATCTTTGCCCTTCTGCTCAATGAGAAGCTCCCCCTGCGTGGTTGGTTGCGGGCAGCGGTCCTCGTCCCCTGGGCAATCCCCATAGCCATCTCCGCCCGGGTCTGGGAACTTGTCTACAACTATAACTATGGGCTGGCAAATTACCTCCTCATAAAGCTGGGGGTCAGCTCTGGGCCCATCAACTGGTTGGGGTCGGGGTGGGGGGCCTTTCTCTCCCTTCTGCTTGCCGATGTCTGGAAGACCACCCCCTTTGTGACCATCATCCTTCTTGCCGGACTTCAGGCCATTCCGGAAGAACTTTACCAACAGGCCAAGGTAGATGGAACGAACTTCTATCAGAGATTTCTGAAAATCACCCTCCCTCTGCTTAAACCTGTCCTCCTGGTGGCCATTCTCTTCAGAACGATAGATGCTTTAAGGATCTTTGATCTCGTCTATGTGCTCACCCATGGTGGACCTGGGGGGATGACGACATCTCTCTCCCTCTACGGATATAAGTTCTTCCTCTCCAGCGATTTCGGTTATGGCTCGGCCGTCTCGGTGGCCTGTTTCCTCATCGCCTTCTCCCTATCCATCCTCTATCTCCGGATGGGGAAGTTCGGAGGGGATTGAGATGAGGGAAGAACGGACAAAGCGCCTCCTGACCTGGCTGGGAATAACCTTTATGGTTGGCTTCTGCCTGGTCCCCTTTTTCTTTATGATAATTGTCTCCCTGAGCAGAGACCCCACATTCCTCTCCTCACAGGAGGTTAAATATCTCATGACCTTAAGGAACTATGGTCACATCCTGAGAGCGGGATCGCTTCACTTCCCCGCCTACTTGAGAAACAGCCTGATCATCTCGGCCCTGGTGGCGCTCTTTACCACATTTGTGGCCGGGCTGGCTGCCTATGCCTTCTCCCGGTATCGTTTCCCGGGGAGGAGGCTTATCCCTTTGGGGGTCTTAGGGATCTCTATGTTTCCCCAGATAAGCGTTGTGGGGTATCTCTTCAAGTTAATGACGGGATTGGGCTGGATAAACACCTACAATGCCTTGATCTTCCCTTATATAGCCTGGGCCCTACCCCTTGCTCTTTGGATAGTCTTGAGCTATTTTATGCAGATCCCTCAGGAGCTGGACAGGGCCGCCTTGGTGGATGGGGCATCCCGATTTCAAACCCTCTATAAGATAATCTTCCCCTTGGCATTACCAGGGCTCTTCTCTACCGCACTGTTGGTCTTCATCTTCTCCTTCAACGAGTTTCTCTTCGCCCTGATGCTCACCACAGACCAGGCGGCCAGGACCATTCCGGTGGGAATTGCCCTCTTCCAGGGCCTGCATGGGGAGATCCCCTGGGGGCATATTATGGCGGCTTCCACAATCTCCTCCATCCCTTTGGTCCTGCTTACCGTTGGCTTCCAGCGCTATATCATTCAGGACCTGACCAAAGGGGCATTGAAGGGATAACCCCGGATTAGGCAACAAGGAACTCCCAGATTCCATCAGATAGGCAAAAGATATTCAAAATAAAGAAATTTATGTGTCAGTAGGGCTCTGCCCTACCAGCAAAAAGGGAAGAGTGGTATCCCGATAAATCGGGATACCACCTCCGATGGGAACCTAAATTGGTAATTAGAGGTTTAACCCCAAGACTTTTCCGGTAGGTGAAAAAATAGGAAGTGTCCCTATTTTACTAAGCCGCTCATAAGTGAAATATGGCTTAAGTTCCCCCCAAAATCTGCCGATATTATATCTAACCCGAATTGTTCATAAGCCCTTGCTCAGATCCTCCGAGCCACCAATGATTGAGCGGTCAGATGCCCGCATCTGACTGGTATCGGCCAACCATTAAGTTCCCGGCACAGGGGTGGCGGCAGAATTGGATAGTTGATACTTGCCGATATTATATTTGATGGGCAGTAAAAAATAAACCCACAAGGGAGGTTGAGAATGAGGCGCTGCTTAGAGGATTACCGGGGGATAGTGGGAGATGAGGTGATCAGCAGTATCTATCGCAAGGCACGCAGGCTATACGGAAGACATATCCTGCATATCAATTCCACCTATCAGGGTGGGGGTGTGGCCGAGATCCTCAACAGCCTGGTCACCCTAATGAACGATGTGGGCATAGAAACCGGCTGGAGAATCCTGCATGGAACCCCGGATTTCTTTACCGTAACCAAGAAGTTTCATAATGCCCTGCAAGGGGAACCGCTCCATCTCACCAAGATGAAGAAGCAATTATATCTGGAAAACAACGAGAACTTCTCCCGCTTCACCCATATAGACCATGACTGTGTCATCGTCCATGACCCTCAGCCGCTTCCCTTGATCAAGTTTTATCCCAAGGGACAACCCTGGATCTGGAGATGCCACATCGACCTCTCTAACCCCATAGATGAACTCTTCGACTACTTGAAGACATTCATCCTTAGATATGACCTGGTGGTCCTGTCGAGCGAAGACTACAAGAGGCAAGACCTCCCCGTAGAGCAGAGGAGAATTTATCCTTCCATTGATCCGCTCTCGCCGAAGAACAAGGATATCTCCCCCAACCTCATCTCTGCCCATCTGAAAAAGTTCGGCGTGAACCTTGACAAGCCCCTGATCACTCAAGTCTCCAGATTTGATAAATGGAAGGACCCAGAGGGTGTAATTAAGGTATTCAAGAGGGTGAGGGAAAAAGTGGATTGCCGGCTGGTTTTGTGTGGGAGTATGGCCACAGATGACCCGGAGAGTCTAAGGATCTACACCAAGGTGTATCGTTCTGCCAAACACCTCCTTGAGAAAGGGGAGATCATCTTCATCACCAGTGAGAACCAGATCCTGGTGAATGCCCTGCAGCGGGTTTCCACAGTCATCATCCAGAAATCTCTCAGGGAGGGCTTTGGCCTTACAGTCACCGAGGCACTCTGGAAGGGGACACCTGTGGTGGCCTCTAATGTGGGGGGTATCCCCCTGCAGATCGTTGACGGGGAAAACGGTTTTCTCCTTGATCCACAAGACCTTGATGGCTTTGCAGCCAGGATCGTGGCCATTTTACAGGATATAGATCTGGCAAAGGAGCTGGGCCAGAAAGGGAGAGAGTGGGTACGGAAGAATTTCCTGATCACCAGACACCTCATTGACTACCTGGATCTGCTAAACGAGATCCTCTGGAGAAGGAATCACTACTGACCTCCACAGAGTCCTCATCGGAGGTGGTAACAACCTTAAACCTCCCCAGATTTGGAAGCAGACTTCAGTCTGCGTATTTTTTTCGCAACATATGAGGTTGCAACTACTTTCCCACTAGAGGAGGAAAGATTTGGGTTGTCAGAACTCCCACCCTGACTTCAAGCAGGCCGAGCCAGTTCTTCTTCTTTTTCAGCATGGAGTTGCCATATCCGTATCCCCCTGTGGGCCAATCGAACCACTTTGCCTATTCGTTTGGCCTTTAGGTTGAATGCGGGATGCCTTAGAAAACGGTGGATGAAACTGGCTACCTCATATTGGCCTACAGCCAGCAGACCAGAGAGTAGTTGGTGTGACAAAAGCGGTGATTGTAGAAACCCAGATCGCGAGTAAAGAAAGTCACAGAGCGTAATTGGTGCAGAAGCGGGATGATCTCCTCATCCTCCATTCCTTGACGGCCTATTTCGTGACCGATTTGACGAACCCGAATCCGCCGGCCACGCAAAAGTTGCCGTTGACTCTCAGGGATATTCTCATCAAGAATATTCATGAGCCAGCCATCTCTGGCACCATATCAGATGCATGGGTAACCAAAGCTTCACGAGCTAGACGAACGGCCTCTGCAATCGCTTCCTCGGTTAATGCCCACGCCATTCCTCGATAATTGCCTCCCAAGCCATGCCATTGGCTACTTGCTCAAGCACCTCCGCAACCAGAATGCGTGTCCCCCTAAAAGTCGGCTCGCCATGACATATGGCAGAGTCAGCTATAATGTGTCGTCCTAAGGTTTTGGTTCCCATAAAGCCACCTCCTGAGCTTCCTTAAATTTCGCCAAACCTTTGCTACCACAGTATCTCTACACTTTAGAAGTTACCATATTGTAATTTTTTGTCAAGAGGAAGGGGGGTCCCCTCCATTGCGAGCCCGCAGGTGGACCAGTGAAGACTTTGGGGTCGGGGCTTGCTTTTTGCCCCTCTTGAGGGTTTATTCCATAGCCTAATAACGAATTGGCATAATTTCTTGAGTAGGGACGGACATTTATGTCTGTCCACTCCCTCGAACAGGTCTAAAAAACCTGTTTCTGGTATAAAAGCCTTTGACAATTTAGGATTTGATGCTAAATTTATGTATAGATCAGGTTAGCAGGTGCACCCATACAAAGTGATTGTCCGCAAGTCCTGACCGGAAGGTGATAATAGTTGCTAAAAACAGCAAAAGGCAAGACTTGACCCTGCGATCTCCAGTTTGTCATCTATAAGGTTCTTATGCGACTGTGATAAACCCTAGTCATACTCATGGACAACATAATCTACGATAAAATAGGCAATAGGTACAATAAACATAGAACTGCTGATAAAAGAATACTGAATGCTATCAAATGCCTGCTGAATTTACCTATAGAATCAAACATTGCAGACATTGGAGCTGGCACCGGTAACTATAGCACTGCCTTAGCAGACTTGGGGTTCAAAGTGAAAGCTGTTGAGCCATCAATAGAGATGCGCAATCAGGCTATCCAGAATCCCAATGTTACATGGTTTGATGGAATGGCAGAATCAATACCGCTGCCAGATAATTCTGTGGATGGTGTTGTGGTCATTTTAGCCATGCATCATTTTTCATCTTTTAGAAAGGCCACTTTAGAATTTTTTAGAATTTGCCCAAATGGCCCTATCGTTATCTTTACATTTGACCCCAGAGAATGTGAAGATTTCTGGGTCAAAGAGTATTTCCCTGAAATCTGGCAACAAGCTTTTAATCTCTTTCCGCCGATTAATGACATAGCCCGATCTATTGCAAAACAAGGGCAGTGGTCAGTAGAAGTCCAAACATTTTTACTTCCAAATAACTTGTCTGATCGGTTCATGGGTGCGGGATGGAATAAACCGGAATTATACTTAGATGCCCAGATTCGAAAAAGTATGTCAGCTTTTGCCCTTGCAGATCCAACGATAGTTCAAAGTGGAATACAAAGATTGGAAAAAGATTTAGAATCAGGGGTATGGGACAATAGGTTTGGCGATTTAAGAAGGCGAACAAATTTTGATGCAGGATATAGATTTATAAGATTAAAAAAATGGGTATAACAAAAGGATGCACTTGACTGGTATTCCGCTGCCGTTTCATACCAACAAGTGATCCAAATCGTTAGACACTTTGGAAATAATTGGGCTAAGCAATGACTGAGGATATTGGAAAACCTAAGCGAAAGTCAAGGAAACAAGCCCAGCTTGGGCTTGCCATATTTTTCACTCTTTTAATCGTTCTAGCAATTCCAGCGTACTGGCTGAGAATTAAGGGAATTACTCCATTTGCTATCCTTTTTCCACCAGCTATTGCTTCCATCATCACCAGGCTGATACTCAGAGAAGGATTTCAAGATGTATAATTTAGTTTTCGAGGACGTAATCTTCGTAAGGCATATTTGATTGCCTACCTATTCCCTATGGCCGTTGCCCTTATTGCTTATGGCTTTACGTGGATATCGGGGCTTACTGAATTTGACTTTTCAACTATACAGTCCCACTCAAGTATCCCTCTTCCAGGAGATCCTTATCAAGGTTTTCTGATCTTGATAGCGATAGTTTGGACTGCTCAAGTTGTGATAAATATGATTTTTGTTGCCGGTGAAGAGATAGGTTGGCGTGGCTACATGCTAACTCGCCTCATTAACTCAGGCGCTCCCAGACCACTGCTAATTCACGGTCTCATTTGGGCAGCTTATCATATGCCTTTGATTATAGCTGGGGCATATTCAGCAGCATCTGGCCCATCGGTTGGTTTGTCAGTTACCCTGTTTACTATTATTGCCACATCCTTCTCTTATCTTTTAGCTTGGCTCCGTATGGATACGGGGATTATCTGGCCTTCTTTCGTTGCTCATGCAACATCGAATGCATTAACACAATCTGCATTTAATCCTGTAACCCAGGGTGACAATTCAATGCTATGGATTGGAGAGTCAGGGATTGTCACTGCCGTAGTTTTGATCTTAATGATATTCTTGGTCAAGAAGATGTTTAGCCACTTACAATACACAGGATAATAGAGCAAAACAAGTGCATAACAAATCGCTCCACCTAACCGAAAAACGCGGGGCAAGAATTTGGTTAAGGGAATTATGGGGTTTAGGCCTTACTTTTTGCCCCCTTGGAGGTTACCTACTTACCATTGAGGAGTAAACCCAAGGTAATTTTTAATTTCCTCCAATTTGAGTCCCCCCCTATAAAGGATCTCGTAGCTCAGGAAAGGCAACTATCTCTATTTGGAAAAGGAGGCCCAGAGGCATAGAGGGAGATAATCTGCCTTCACTGGAGGATAGATTGAGCCCCTGGACGTCAACCCATTCGCCCGAATTATTCATAAACTAATGGCGAATTGAGATAACTTTCTTTAAGCAAAGGGTCTATTTATCCTGTATAGGCAGGCATTTATCTCTGTTCGCCCTCTCGGCCAGGTCTAAAAGGCCTGTTCCTACTACAAAAACCTTTGACAATTTAGGGATTTGATGCTAATTTATGTATAGATCAGGTTAGCAGGTGCATCCTTACAAAGTGATTGGCCCGCAAGTCCTGACCAGAGGGTGATAACAGTTGCCTAAAACAGCAAAAAGCAAGATCTGACCCCATGATCTCCTTGAATTTTTATCTCAAATAAGATGGTGCGGCAAAAAGTCCCAATTAGGGCTATAACTAATTAAATCCTGAAATGTAATCTATTTTTATTTAATAAGTTGCATTTTGTGTCTGCGTCCCTTAGAGCAAATTTTGACTTTTTGCCCAACCCTCAAATAAGCTTAACCAGAACTATGAATGAATTTCCACAAAATCCGTTTGAAATACTTGACCCAAATGTTCGCTTCGGCGCCGTCGCAGGAAGATTTACAGGAAAAAGCCTACGAGCAACTCATTCCGCCTTTGGTCTATAAAATTCGCCTGGCGGTAAAAGAGTGGCGGGACAGTGATTATTCTGGCGCTTCCGATACGACAAAGGCCTTATTACAATTCTGGTTCAAACCCGATGGTCATAAGAAAAACGACCATGTTTTCCAATATTATTTTGCCCAGCGGGAAGCTGTTGAATCCATTATTTACCTGTATGAAATCGCCAAAGCCAGAGACAAGTTTGAGCTGATGCGATTCGACTCATCTGGCAGAATCAGCACGGGCATGTTTCCTGAAAGTTGGCCGAGGTATGTGATTAAAATGGCAACGGGCTCGGGGAAAACCAAGGTTTTGAGTCTTGCCCTGGTCTGGTCGTATTTCCATAAACTTTATGAACCCAAATCCGATCTTTCCCGAAATTTTCTCATCATCGCTCCAAATATCATCGTTCTAAATCGCCTGCGCAAGGATTTTGATGATTTCAAAATTTTTCGTGAAGACCCGCTCATTCCTGAAAATGGCTATTTCGACCGTGACTGGCAAAATGATTTTCATCTTACCCTGCATATTCAGGACGAATTGAAGCCGATTACCGAAGAAGGCAATCTATTTCTGACCAATATTCACCGCGTCTATTTAAACGAAGATAGAGAGCTGTCTCCGGAAGAGGAATTTTTGGGCAAAAAACCACCAGCCGATGCGGACACATCCAAAGGCATGGATTTGGGAAAGGTGCTGCGCAGCAATAAAATTAAAGATTTGGTGGTGATGAACGACGAGGCTCATCATATTCATGATGAAAGTATGCAGTGGTTCAAAAGTATCGAGGACATCAACAATCATCTGAAACTGAAACAGGGCAAGGGCATTTCCCTGCAAATAGACAACACCGCCACGCCCAAACACAACAACGGCGCCATTTTTGTTCAAACCATCTGCGACTATCCGCTGGTGGAAGCCATCAAACAGAATATTGTCAAATCGCCTGTATTGCCAGATGAGGCTTCGCGGGCAAAATTGAGCGAAAAGACCTCGTCTGAATTCGTGGAGCGTTATAAAGACTATATTCATCTGGGGTATATTGAATGGAAAAAACAGTTTGAAGAATTGAAAAGTGCAAAAACGCCAATCTTGTTTGTGATGACGCTGGACACAAAAGAAGCCAATCAAACCAAAGGCTATCTGGAGGCCCAATATCCTGAATTCAAGGATTCCGTGTTGCTCATTCATACTAAAAAAAGCGGTGAGATTTCTGAGAGCGCGGCATCGAAACGGGACAAGGAAGAGCTGGAACAACTGCGCAAAGCAGCGGATGCGGTGGATAAAGATACATCTCCTTACAAAGCTGTGGTTTCGGTGATGATGCTCCGGGAAGGCTGGGATGTGCGTAATGTGATGACCATTGTGGGACTGCGTCCCTATGGCTCGCCCGCCAAAATTTTGCCCGAACAAACCCTGGGCAGAGGCCTGCGTAAAATGTTCGGCATGGACGTGAAAGAAGAACTGGTGGTGGGCACATCTGCCTTTATTGAATTCGTGGAATCCATCAAAACCGAAGGTGTGGAATTCAGTTATCGACCAATGGGCGAGACGGGCAGATCCCGCAATCCGATTATTGTGGAAATTGACAGCGACAATGAAAAAAAGGATCTGGATAAATTGGATATCCCTGTGCCCCTGTTGTCGCCCCGTATCCATCGGGATTATAAAAATCTGGAAGATATTCAGGTTGGCGCCATGAATATCAAACCGATTACCCTGAAACAGTTCAGTGAAAATGAATTGAAGGAAATCGTCTTCACCGATATTGACGGTCGGTTTTCTCATAAAATAGAATTTACCGACACCCTCCCCGATTACCGAAACGTGGTAGGTTTTTTCACGCAAGCCATCCTGAAGGAAAGCCGACTGGTGAGCGGATTCAATATTCTCTATCCCAAAGTGGAGCAGTTTATTCGATACAAGTTGTTCGGTAAAAGCGTGAATATTGAAGACGCCAACGTTTTAAGGAATCTTTCCGAAGTGGAGGCAAAACAGACGTTGTATGGCGCATTCAAAAAGGCAATTGATAATCTGACCATCAGAGACAAGGGTTCAGCGCAAATTAAAAACTTTATTCCCCTGCGAAAAGCCAAACCGCTGGTGGCGGATAATCAGCCCTATCTGGTGCCGCAGAAGAGCGTGTTCAATAAAATCATTGGCGACAATCAATTTGAACTGGAATTTGCCGCTTTTCTGGAGAACTGCCCGGATATCATCTCCTTTGCCAAGAACTACCAGCCACTTGGGTTCAAGATTGAATACCAGGGGGAGGATGGCAATATCCACGACTTTCATCCAGATTTTCTCATCAAAAAGGCCAAGCAGGAGATTTACATTGCCGAAACCAAGGGTAGGGAAGATTTGGACGACGTGCGCAAGATCAGGCGATTACACGTTTGGTGTGAAGACGTGAACGCCGCACAAAATGAGCGCCGATATACGCCGTTGTATGTAAAACAGGAATTGTGGGAAAAGCATAAAAAGGATTTGAAGAATTTCGCTCAAATCGTTAATTTGTTTAAAATTGAAATGGAATAGTCGATGAGAGTTTACCTTGATGTTTGTTGTCTGAATAGACCTTTTGATGACCAGACGCAGGACAGAATCCATCTGGAAGCTGAAGCGATATTGACTATTTTGAAATATATTGAGAAAAAACAGTGGTCGATGATAAACAGCGACGCCATTCTTTATGAAGTGAACAAAATTCCCGATCCGGAGAGAAAAACAAAAGTTCAGTTCACGCTGTCCAATGCAGATGATTACGTTCAAATTAATGAACAAATATTGAGGCGCGCCAAACAAATCCAACAATTGGACGTTAAAAGCTTCGATGCATTGCACATTGCCTGCGCGGAAGCCGCTCAGGCCGATATTTTTCTGACGACCGATGATAAATTGCTAAAAAAAATTCATCAATTTGTTGATAAAATAAAAGTGAAAGTGAATAATCCATTAAATTGGATTAGGGAGGTTATATAAAATGGGAACAAAAGTAGCAGTAAAAACTCTGGAAGAAATCCGCATTGCCGGAATTGAAGCTCTGGTTCAGCATCTCGGTGTGGTAGGGACGATACGATTTTTACAATATGAAAACAAAGGATACGGCGATTATTCCCAGGACCGGCATCGCTGGTTGGGTAATCCTGATTTGAATCAAATTGCGGATGAAATAGAAAAAATGAGAAAATAAAATGGCTAAGCCCAATTTAACCGAATCCGAAAAAAACGAAATCATCGAATTGATTAAACAGGGCAAACCCCTGCCAAAGGAATATATTTACAAACTCTACGCCGACGACGAGGACGTTTTCCTGTTCTGGAATGGGCGCAGCGAAACCGTGACCAACGCGGTGCTGCCCTTTCACTCCATTGAGCATATTGATGAACCCCGCAAGGAGGTCGAACCGCAGCAGGCGACCCTGTTTGACACCACAGGCAGGCAACTGAAAGGCTGGACCAACAAGCTCATCTGGGGCGACAACAAACTGATTCTCTCATCGCTGGTGAACGGACCGCTGCGGGAGGAAATTGAAAAACAGGGCGGACTGAAGCTGATTTACATTGACCCGCCCTTTGCCGTGGGCGCGGATTTTTCTTACAATATTACCGTCAATGGCGAGGATGTGACCAAACAGCAGTCCATTATCGAAGAGATCGCCTACCGTGACACCTGGGGCCGGGGCATTTCATCTTATCTTTCCATGATGTATGAACGTCTGAAACTGATGCACCAACTACTGGCCGAAGATGGGAGTATTTATGTGCATTGTGATTGGAGGGTAAGTAATTATTTAAAGAATCTTCTTGATGATATTTTTTCCATTGAAAATTTTCGGAATGAAATAATTTGGTGTTATAGTGGTGGTGGAATACCAGAAAAAGAATTTCCTAAAAAACACGATACTATTTACTGGCATACTAAATCTGTAAATAATTGGATATTCAACACTCAATATCGGCCTTATTCTGAGGGGACTATTGAAAGAGGTAGAACCGCTGTAAAAGGTGAAAATGCTAAGTTGAGAGAAGAAGGTACACCAATTAATGATTGGTGGACTGATGTAAAGAAAATAACAAGTCCTACCGACCCCGAAAAGTTATACTATCCAACTCAAAAGTCTGAACAACTTCTTGAACGCATAATAAGATGGTTAGGCAAAAAGTCCTCATTTACACTAAGTATCTTAAAAAAATGGCAAAT
>JAOZPP010000107.1 GCA_029932675.1 bacterium | reverse complement strand
TACCCGAGGGGGTTAAACCCTTCTCTCATGAGCCGACTTTTTCAGCAACCTCTTTAGTCTGGCCGCACGGGGTGGTATCCCCCACCATTTTAGACAGGATTGACAGGATGATCCAGATGGAAAAATGAGGGTGACAGGGTCGGGGTTCTGTCACCCTCATTTTGAATAGAAATAGCAAATTCGCGCAGACGGAACGTGACTTTTTCTCCGTCAGGGCAGGAGCCCTGATGGCACAGGGTCAGAAGGGAGGTTTAACCTCGCTTCTTGTGAAAATCCTTCCTAACTTCACTGTTCTCTGTTGCGTAATTTGAGTTAATCCTCCCATATCCGCTTGCTGGCCCTTCTATCTCCTCCAGTGACCAGGAACCCAGACCCAACCCCTTGGTTTCCTCCGCCAATGACCGGGAACCCAGACTCTCCCTTTAGGCTTAAGCTCCCAATATCCTGCAACCCAGATATATCTGCCCCTTTTCCATTTCCAGTGGCCGGGGATCCAGACAGCATGGGGTGCAGGTCTGGTTACCTTGACCTCCACTCGAGGGGGAGGGGGAGGTTTTAACACATAAACGGTCCGGGAAGCACAACCGCAAAGCCCAGCTAAGAGGATGACCAAAACTAACAATCCAATTAATCTTTTCATCTTTCCTCCAAACGTTTTCCTTGCACCAAGGTATTTCTTATCACATAGCGATATGCAAACAACGGCCACAGATTGTCTATTCCCTCCCTTGCTGCCGATTCGGGCTGGTTAGCAGTAAGCCATTACTATCTGAGCTCTGGCGGTTGTGGTGGAAGTGGTGGTGGCCAGCAGGGTGGGGGAGGGGGGAGTCTTCTTCCCTCCAGCCGGTGGTGTCTTTTTTGTAATCCCCTTTCTATCTCCTGTAGTTTCGCTCGTTGCTCTGGGGTGAGAAGGTTGCAAATCTCCAACCGGGCATCGATGTGGGTTTTCTCTAATTTAGTCCGTAAGGCCCCGATTTGGTCTAATTTTTTATAGATGGCCGTCTTATTGGGATGATCGGATTGTAAGAGTTCCCTTAAGTCGAGGCGAGCTAACTTGAGATCTGCCCTTAGTTTAATTGCCTTCCTTTGAGCTTTTAACCTTACCTTCTCGACTTTCTGCACCTGTTCCGCAGAAAGGTCAAGATCAGGAGGGAGGTCCATAACCTTTGGGTGTTCAGCCAAGCTGTGTCCTCCCCAGAGGAGCAGCAGGGAAGCAAACAAGAAAACCTCTAATTTCTTCATCTTCATTACCTCCTTTCTCTCCTATGTTCCCTAATGTTTTTGATAATCTCCCTAATTCGCCTCTCAAAATTCCTCTGAAAGATGAGATATTCCGCCCTCTGCTTGAGGGTGAGAATTTCTGAGACTTGCAGCCAAAAATCTTTTCTTCCCTTCGCCCTCCTTGTTTGATTCTCTTCCAGCCTTTTCAAGAGGGATTTGATCTCCCTTTCCTTAGGTCTCTCTTGATCAAGTATATTCTCCAATTGATCCAATAACCTGTTTCTCTCCTCATCCAATTGGCGCTTTTCCCTTTCCCATTTATTAAAGAGAGGG
Source organism: bacterium (assembly GCA_029932675.1). GTDB lineage: Bacteria > SM23-81 > DAOVCL01 > DAOVCL01 > DAOVCL01 > DAOVCL01. The sequence goes on along the minus strand of JAOZPP010000107.1, from coordinate 3,263 downwards.
AAAAACCTCATTGACTGCTCCTCACTTAGGTTCAATGCTTCGGTTAGCTTCCACATCCTAATGGTCTCTATTTGTTCCCTTATCCGCTCTTTTGGCAGTGGCTGGGAGTAGGTGAGCCCACTGATTAGCAGAAAGAGAGGAAGGTATCCAATAATCTTGTGGCTCATATTTTCCTCCTTAAGTACCTTTTAGCTGGTTTTCCAACTCTTTTAATTCCTTGGAAGTTAGCTCACTGCTTAGCTCGTCGATCTGTAGATTTCCATAGAGGAGATCCGCAGCTATATCTGCCTCCTCGCTGAGTTGAGAGGCCAAAGCCCTAAATAGCCCCTCCTTCTCCTCCTCTCCCAGTCCCTCCCAGTTTAAATTGCCTACCATTAGGTCTGTCGCTTTTCTAAGGAGGTCATTCAGCCCATATGCCTGGGTTAGGGAGGTGGAAAACTCTTCCAACTCAGTGAGGGAGCTTATCCCGTAGAGGGTTCCCTTACCATTATACTTCCCAGAGATCGACGGCAAGTTAGGGGAGAAGATCTGGTAATGGAAGAGCAGAAAGCCAATGATCAAAAGGCTTAGAGCCCCAGCTAAGGCAGGGACAAAGCCAAAGTTGCCTCCCTTTTCCATCCTTCTTCTCAAATTGGGGAGATAGGAGTCCCAAAAGTCTGTTGGAGGGTGAAAGTCTTCCTCCCTCTTAAGGATTTTCTTGAGGGCTGCAAAGCTTTCTTGTTCCTCCTTCAGCTCTTCCCCTTCCAGATGAATTCTTCCCTCCAAGAAGTCTACAATCTTCTCTTGTCTTTTTTTCTTACGCATAATCTTTTAAAATCTTTTGTAGTTTTTTTATGGCTTGAAAGTAGTTAGCTTTTATCGTTCCTTCGCTTTTCCCCAAGAGCTCGGCAATTTCCTGATGGGTTAAGCCTTCGTAATGGTGAAGCACAAATGCCACCCTCTGTTTAGGAGGTAGCTTGCTAATCGCCTTATCTATGGCTTGGGAGAGCTGATCCCTTTCATAAGAGAAGTCAGGAGAGTCCTGGGGCCTGGAGAACGGTTTTCTTAGATCACCGAAGGAGAGGAAGGAACGGAACTTTTCCCTTTTGATGAAATTTAAGCAAGTATTACAAGCAATTCTGTATAGCCAAGTATAGAATGTTGACTTTCTTTTGAAGCTCCTTAAATTCTTATAGGCCTTGAGGAATGCCTCCTGGGAGAGATCCAGGGCATCTTGATGGTTTCTAACCATTCGCAGGGCGAGATAGTAGATTCTTTCCTTATATCTCTCCACGAGGAGGTTGAAGGCTTTCTCCTGGCCTTGGCAAAAGAGGTCAACCAGCTCGGAGTCTGATAGCTCCTCCATTCTTATTTATTTAGACACCGCAGGGGGTAGAATAGTTTAAAGGGAAGTGGGGATTCATCCTCTGCCCGGTTTGATAAGTATCTTAGAGTAGTGGTCCAAGTTATCTAAGACCCGCCCTGCCCCCTTTACTACGCAAGTCAAAGGATCATCAACCACGTTCACAGGGAGGTTGGTCTCTTGTCTCAATCTTTTGTCAAATCCCCTGATCATTGACCCCCCTCCAGTCATCACTATCCCCCTGTCCAAGATATCTGAAGCCAATTCGGGGGGGGTCCTTTCTAAGGCTTGCTTCACCGCTTCCACAATCGCCCCGACGGGCTCGCTCAGAGCAATCCTTATCTCCTCAGAACTTACCTTCATAGTTTTGGGGATGCCAGCGACCAGATCCCTTCCCTTAACCTCAATTTCCATCTCCTCCTCAAGGGGGAAGGCTGAGCCAATTCTGATCTTAATCCCCTCGGCAGTGGAGTCGCCAATTAAGAGATTGTAAGTTTTCTTCAGATATTGAACAATGGCACTATCCATCTCATCTCCCCCTACCCTAATGGAGGTGCTGGTCACGATCCCAGAGAGGGCCACTACAGCTATTTCGGATGTTCCTCCCCCTATGTCAATGATCATATTTCCTGCTGGCTGTTCCACGGGTAGTCCCATCCCGATTGCCGCGGCCATTGGTTCATGGAGGAGATAGACCTCTCTGGCCTCTGACTCTGCCGAGTCCCGCACAGCCCTTTTCTCCACCTCTGTGATGCCAGAGGGAACGCAGATGACCACCCTGGGTCTCATAAAGAAGCGGTGTTTAACCACTTTACGAATGAAATAGCGAAGGAGCTTTTCAGTAACCTCGAAATCGGCTATTACCCCATCCTTTAATGGCTTAAGGGCTTTTATCTCACCGGGTGTCTTTCCTAACATCTGTTTGGCATCCTTGCCTATGGTCAGAACTTCATCGGTAGAGGAATCTAAGGCTACCACTGTGGGTTCATTTAAGACGATTCCTTTACCTTTTATGTATATCAGGGTATTTGCCGTTCCCAGGTCAATACCAATATCACTGGAAATAAAGTCGAAAAATCCCATTCCTTCCTCCTTGGCGCTCAGTTTTTAGGAATATTAACACACCGCTCATCATGAGTCAATATAAATATTTGACAAAATGATGGAGATCTCCTATATTTGATCATAATGGGCTACAATATTTTAATCATCTCTCGTCAGGAATCCAACCTTATGCCTCTAAGGAGGACGATTGAGGGGGGTGGAAATAGAGTTCTTATTTCCACTCACTTAGATGAGGTCTTGAAATTGGGTGAGGAGGGGAAGGCCGACTTGATCATTATTGATGGAGACGACTCCTCCTTAGATGGCTATGGGATCTGTCAGAAACTGAAGGGGCTGGGTCTCACCCTTCCTATCCTGATTATCTCCCAGAAGAGGGAGAAGGGTGACCTTCTGAAGGGGCTGAAGTGTGGGGTAGACGACTTTCTCTCCAAAGGGGAGAGTGCTGATGAGTTGCTCACTCGGATAGAGATGAACATCAATCGCAGCCAAAGGATCTTGGATGCTAACCCGACAACTAAGCTTCCTGGGAATGTATCTATTAGTAAGGAAATAGAGAGAAGGATAAGAAATGGAATACCCTTTGCCGTTTGTTATGCTGATTTAGATAATTTCAAGGCTTACAATGACAAATACGGCTACTTCCAAGGGGATAAAGTCATTCTCTTGACCTCCCACATTCTTAAGGATATAGTGAGGGACCTTTCCCCGGCGGACAACTTCATCGGACATATAGGGGGGGATGACTTCATCTTCATCATCCCTCCAGAGAGGGTTGACCTTGTTTGTGGGCAGATTATCAAGACATTTGATACCATTATCCCTTATCGTTATAACGAGGAGGATAGGAAGAAGGGAT
>JAOZPP010000075.1 GCA_029932675.1 bacterium | reverse complement strand
ATGTTCAATATGCAGCAACGTGAGATGTAAACTATTTAGTGCTCCGAGTAATAACTATGAAAGGGATACCACATATCCAGATTATCGTATTAAAATGCTTCTTCTGGGGGAGGAAATATTCTGGGATGGTGATGGAGGAGAGTACTGTGATACGCTGGCCTCTTATGTTCCCAGCTATTTTACTAAAACGAAATTATATGATGATACCTTAGGAACAGAGAATAGAGAAGATGTCCTGACAGCAATGAATGAAGGATATAACCTAATAGTGAACTTTAGTCATGGCAGCTACGACAAGATAGATGTCAGAAATAGTCCTCGAGAGTATATTTGTAATCAGGATATGGATGAACTTTCTAATACCGACCGCTATTCCGTTATGTATTCATCAACCTGTTGGGCTAATGCCATTGACCATGATTGTTTTTCCAAACATTTCGTGTTGAATCCAACTGGAGGAGGAGTTGGTTACATAGGCAGTACAAGTTTGAATTACACCTATAGGTTCTATAGAAGGATCAATAGAGAATTCTTTAAACAAGTTTTTGGCGACGGGATCCACCAAATTGGGCGCGCAAATGCCTTGTCAAAAATTCCTTTTATCAAATGGGCCAAAATGTTTGATGGAACTAACAGATTAATGGTATTTTCCTATCTTCTCCTTGGTGATCCGCAGATGGAGATCTGGACTGATACGCCTAAGGCTTTTTCTGTCAGTTGCCCTTCGGTGGTGAATACGGGGACTTCAAGTTTTACTGTTCATGTGGAAAGTGTAAATAGCGACCCTACTGGCAAGGGCGACCCCAACCCTGTTGTGCCCGGGGCTGTGGTCTGCCTGATGAAGGGAGATGAATACTATGCTGTTGATACCACAAATAGCAGTGGAGATGTGACCTTTCAGTTTTCTCCGGAGACCCCTGGGGAGGCAAGTCTGGTGGTCAGCAAGCACAACTTCTTCCCTGAGGAGAAGACGATCCAGGTAAACTCAAATCCTCAATCACCCAGCCTCTACATCTCCGATTACAGCATTGATGATGGAACTTGGGGCAATGGCAATGGTATTCTGGAGGCTGGAGAGAAGGTCGATCTCTATCTCACCCTGAAAAACAGTGGTAAGGGAAGGGCCTGTAATGTGGGGGCTACATTAAGCTGCGATGATGAGTGGGTGGATATTTTGACTTATTACAATCACTACAGGAACATTGATCCCGGCCAAAGCATTGCCCTGCCATATACATTGGAGGTGGCTTCCGATTGTCCGGACGAGCACAAGCTAAATTTTAAGTTAAATATGGTAGAGGAAGAGGAAGGCAAGTCCAGTACTGCTCCCCTTGATATTCCCAGCATTCCTATTCCCGATCTGCCAGATGACCCAGACCCCTGCGATCCTCCATCTACCCCTAGCCTGAGCTCCCCTTCTAATGGCGCCACTGGACTGGGCTGGAATAACATCACCTTGGACTGGAACAGCTCCTCTGGGGCAAGCTATTACAGGTTGCAGGTGGACAATAACTCAAACTTCTCCAGTCCGGAGTATAACCGGGGCGGCATCCAGGGAACCCAGGATACAGTGGATCTGGCAAATGGGACCAAGTATTGGTGGAGGGTGAAGGCCTACAAGGCGGGAAGCTGTGCCAGCGGCTGGTCCTCTGTATGGTCCTTCACCACCACAAATCCTCTTGAGTCCTGGGATGATCAGCTTATCCTCAAGGCCTATGCCCCCAATGTTGCCCACATCGGGCATATTGTTGATGATGATCCTGAGTACTTGTGGAATAACAATGGGAACGGAGTTGCAGAACCAGGCGAACTGGTGAAACTATCTGTCTTGTTGAAAAACTCAGGTCATGGTTCAGCCGAAGGGGTCTGGGTCTATCTTTCTACTGCTATGTCCGGTATCCCCTTCACCGACAGCACGGAGTATGTTGGTCAAATCCCTCCTGACACCAGTATTTGGGTTTTAGATGCTTTTGATGAAATCTATTTTAATACAACTCCACCCTATCTCTTCACCCTCACCATCACTGATAGTCGTGGATTGATCTGGAGCCAGGACTTTGAGCTCTCCCCTCCCTCTTCACCTGAGGGTATAAGTTATCTGCCTGATTCAACAGGCATTGAGCTTTTCTGGGAGAAGCCCTCAGATCCCGATCTCGCTGGTTATAATATCTATCGCAGGGATGGGGGAGGAAGTTACCAGAAGGTAAACAGGGATTTAATTGAGGGAACATCCTACTTCCACGATACGGATCTGGAAATTGGTAAAACCTACGACTACCTGATTGCTGCGGTAGACTCTTCGGGTAATCAGAGTAGGTGGTCTGATACCCTAACTGCGGCCACAAATCCAAAATATCAATCAGGTTGGCCGGTTACCTTGGATGATAAGCTTATCTTCTCATCGCCGGCTATAGTAGATTTGGATGGTGATGGGAAGAAAGAGGTATTGATAGCCAGCCTGAGCAACAAACTCTACTGCTTCAGGTGGGATGGAAGTTCCTACATACCAGGCAACGATGGCATCTTCGCCTTAGGGGATGACTCGGCGGGCTTCTGGGCCTCCCCTGCTGTAGGGGATATTGACGGGGATGACACCTTGGATGTGGTAATTGCCTCTGCAGGCCCTGACCGAAAGGTCTATGCCTGGGATAGAAACGGAGTCCCACTCTCAAACTGGCCTGTTCAGATAGATTCAAGCTCTATGCTCTCCTCGCCTGCCTTGGGTGATCTTGATGGAGATGGTGATTTAGAGGTGGTGGTCTGTGCAAAGGATGGCATAGTCTATGCCTGGCATCCAGACGGGAGTGGGGTGATGAACTCAGATGGTAGCTTTGCCCTCATCGGGGGAAAGTATAACTATTCCACACCGGCCATAGGCGATCTGGATGGGGATGGAGATCTGGAGGTGGTGGTAGGGGGAAGGGATGGCAAGGTTCATGCCTGGGATGGAGATGGGAAAGAGCCAGAGATTCATGACGATAAAGGTTCCAAGGGGTATGCGAATGAGCTGCCCGAGTTTCCGGTGAGTATTGGAGACTCTCGAGGTGACTGGATCTCGGCGTCTCCGGCCTTAGCTGATCTGGATCCTGATTATTCAGGCTTGGAGATAATAGTGATGACCGATGATCACACGGTTTATGTCCTACACAAGGACGGCACTGGGGCCTCTGGCTGGCCGGTAAGTAGCTCTCTAGGTTGGATAGATGATATCCCAGGCTCCCCGGCAATTGGGGATGTTGATGGTGATGGACAGTTGGATGTTGTCTGTGCCATAAGGGACAATGTCTATGCCTGGAATTGGCAAGGGCAGCCATTGGCTGGCTGGCCGGTGGAGCGGGCGAACTCGGTCATCGCCGTGCAATCCTCCCCTATTCTGGGAGACATAGATGGAGACGGGGATATTGAGGTTTTGGCCGCCTCGGCAGACGAGAGGTTATATGCCTGGAATTCAGATGGTAGCCAGGTTCTGGGATGGCCGGTAGTGGCTGAGTGGTATCTCGCCTCAACTCCAGCCATAAGTGATCTTGACGGAGATGGGGATGTGGAGGTAGTCTTCGCTTCTCATAACAAGGTCTTCTGCTGGGACCTTTCTGGCACCTATAGTCAGGAAGGCATGGTATGGCCGACCTTTCATCATGACTTGCGCAGGACGGGGTTGTATGGCTCAGGCTATGGCCTCAAGTTTGGCTCTGATCATCCGGATCAAGATGGAAAGTTACCCAAGAGCTTTGAGCTCTCCCAGAACTACCCCAATCCCTTCAACCCAGTCACCCAGATCAGGTATAGCTTGCCTGTGGATTGTAGGGTGAAGTTAGAGATTTACAACATTTTGGGTCAAAAGGTTGTAACCCTGGTTGATGGGAAGCAGAAGGCTGGTTACAAGACAGCCAGGTGGGATGCAAGTGCTTTCTCCAGTGGAATCTACTTCTACAGAATTAAGGCTGGGGATTTTACCAAGGCAAGGAAGATGGTAGTGCTCAAGTAGCCCTAACTGCCGTAAAGTTACTATCTCTCCCAGAACTATCCCAACCCCTTCAACCCAGAAACTGAGATTGAATATGCTTTGCCCCACAGCGGCTATGTTCTGCTGACGGTCTACAACCCAATGGGGCAAAGAGTGGCGACATTAGTGAATGAGGAAGAGAAAGCTGGCTACCACAAGGCTTTTTGGGATGGCAGGAATAGCAATGGCAAGGGTGTTTCCACTGGCATCTATTTCTACCGGATCCAGACAAACGATTTTTCGGATACCTAAGGAGATGCTGTTAATAAGGTAAAAGGAGATGTAATTGTGCTGTCAGGGCCACTGCCCTGACAGCATAGCAGTAGAATGAACCAAACCTCCCGCAGATCCTTTAGGATCTGCGGGAGGTTTGTGTTAACAGGACTTTGATTAAGGTCATCCTACATTTTCACTTTTCCCTTGACAAGGGGGGCTGCATTTATATTATGTGAAAAGAGTAACAAGGAGATGGACCGACATTCATTAGAAATTATTGGCTTACGTTCAAAAAAGGAGGAGACGATGAGTCAACTGAAAGAAAAGCTGCAAGAGATCATCCCCAGGGAGAGGGAAAGGGTAAGGAAGATTGTCACCGAGAAGGGGGATAAGGTAATCTCTCAGGTAACGGTAAAACAGGCATACGGCGGAATGAGAGGGGTGAAGTGCTTGGTCTGTGATACCTCTTCCCTCGACCCAATGGAGGGGATAAGTTTCCGCGGTTATACGATCCCCCAACTGATGGAGAAACTTCCTAAATCCCCAGGGAATGAAGCGCCACTCCCTGAGGCCCACTGGTGGCTGTTGCTCACCGGGGAAATCCCTAACCAAACCCAAGTGGAAAACCTCCAGGAAGAGATCAAAGAAAGGATGGCAGTCCCTCAATATATTTGGGATATTTTGGATGCTATGCCAGAAGATGCCCATCCGATGACTATGTTTTCCGCTGCTATCCTATCCTTACAGAGTGAATCCCTTTTCGCCAAAGGATATAACGAGGGGATGAAGAAAGAAGACTTTTGGGACCCCATGTATGAAGATTGCCTAAACCTTCTGGCCAAACTCCCCCAGATCGGTGCGCGCATCTATAGGCTGAAATATAAGGGCGGCATTTATCTCGAACCTGACCCTAACCTCGATTGGGGGGGCAATTTCGCCCATATGATGGGGGTAGAGAAGCCGGAATATAAGGATTTGATGAGGCTCTACTTCTTCCTCCATTCGGACCATGAGAGCGGGAATGTCAGTGCCCACACCGGCCATCTGGTGGCCTCTGCACTATCCGATGTCTACTATTCCCTCTCCGCTGCCTTAGATGGACTGGCTGGCCCACTCCATGGCCTTGCTAACCAGATGTGTCTAAAATGGATAATGGAGATGATGGAGAAATTGGGAGGCACTCCTACCAAGGAGCAGATAGAGAAGTATGCATGGGATACTTTGAACAGCGGGCAGGTCATCCCTGGTTATGGCCATGCCGTCCTCCGAAAAACCGATCCCAGATTTGTGGCCCAACATGAATTTGCCTTGAAACACTGCCCAGATGACCCAATCGTGCAGACTGTGACCAGGGTATATGAGGTAGTGCCAGGGATCCTACAGAAGCATGGAAAGGCCAAGAACCCCTGGCCAAATGTCGATGCCCACTCCGGATGTCTCCAATACCATTATGGGGTGAAGGAGTTTGACTTCTACACGGTCCTTTTCGGCATAGGCCGGGCTTTGGGGATTACAGCAGAGCTCGTCTGGGATAGGGCCCTGATGCTCCCCATTGAAAGGCCCAAATCAGTGACCACGAAGTGGATCGAGGAAGAGGCCTAAAGGGAGGAGGGATGAGATATGGGGTTTACCATAGCCGAGAAGATCATTTCAGAACATACAGGAAAAAAGGTAGAGGCGGATGAGCTTGTCGTAGCTCGGGTAGATGGGGCGTTGGTCCAGGATGGGACAGGTCCTCTTTCCATCAGTGAGTTGGAGGAAGCTGGATTGGTTCAGGCAAAGGTTCCGGAAAGGACCGTGCTCTTCATCGACCATGCCGCTCCCTCCCCGCGCAAGGAGCTCTCCAATGGCCATCGCCAGATGAGGGAGTTTTCCCAGAAAACCGGGGCCATCCTTTCCGAGGTGGGTGAAGGGGTCTGCCACCAGAGGATGATAGAGGATTGGGCCAGGCCGGGAGATCTCATCGTGGGAGCAGACTCCCATACCTGCACCTATGGGGCATTGGGGGCTTTCTCCACCGGTATGGGCTCCACAGATGTAGCCTATGCCATCGCCTTGGGGAAGGTCTGGCTGCGGGTGCCCAGAAGTTTCCGCATTGTTCTCCAGGGAAAACTACAGCCCGGGGTCTATGCCAAGGACTTCATCCTCAGCTTTATCGGCCAGATCGGGGCAGATGGGGCCACCTATAAGGCATTAGAGTTCTCCGGGGAGATAGCCAATCTACGAATGGATGAGCGGTTTACCATCTCCAATATGGCGGTGGAGGCAGGAGCTAAGGCGGGGCTCTTCCCTTCCGATGAGCTAACCAGAGAATACCTAAGAGAACAGGGAAGGGAGGAGGATTTTAGAGAGATAACCCCTGATCCTGACGCCAGCTACGAAAAAGAGATGGAATTTGACCTCTCCCGGATCGAACCCACGGTCTCCTTCCCCCACACAGTGGATAACACCAAGCCGGCTAAGGAGGCTAAGGGGATAAAGATAGACCAAGCTTTTATCGGCACCTGCACCAACGGGAGGATCGAGGATCTGCGCATAGCGGCCCGGATACTCAAAGGGAGAAAGGTAGCCAAGGGGGTTAGGCTCTTGGTCATCCCTGCTTCCCGCAAAACTTACCTTCAGGCCCTCCAAGAAGGACTGTTGACCACATTTGTGGAGGCCGGAGGATCTGTCCTTGCCCCTGGATGTGGGCCCTGTGTGGGAGTGCATGAGGGGGCCTTGGGCGATGGGGAGGTTTGCCTCTCCACCCAGAACCGAAACTTTAAGGGGAGAATGGGTAATCCCCAGGGCTTCATCTACCTTGCTTCACCGGCTACCGTGGCTGCCTCAGCGATAAGGGGAGAGATCATCGATCCCCGGGAGTTCATCCATTGACCCCGGCTATTCCGCAGAAATAACCGTCGATATATCGTAGTCCCTTCAAACAAGGAGGAGATTTGGTCTTAAAGGGAAAGGCGATAAAATTTGGAGATGATATCTCCACCGACCACATCGCTCCGGGCAGGTATTTCCATCTGCGCAGCAACCTAAAGGAATTGGCCAAGCATACCCTGGAGGATGCAGACCCTAATTTTGTGAAGAAGGTTGAGCCCGGAGACTTTGTGGTTGGGGGGAAGAACTTTGGCCTGGGCTCTTCCAGGGAACATGCCCCGCGGGTGATCAAGCTCTCTGGGGTGGGCGCTGTGCTCGCCCAGACCTTTGCCCGCATATTCTACCGTAATGCCATAAATGTTGGCCTCCCAGTCATCGAATGCGATACAGGCAAGATCGATGAGGGGGATCAATTAGAGGTCTACTTAGAGGAAGGGCGGATCAAGAACCTTACCAAGGGAGAGGAGCTAACCTTTGCTCCCATCCCTGGTTTTATGCTCAGGATCCTGCAGGAGGGAGGTCTTTCCGCCCATATCAGAAAACACAAGGAGATAAGGATAGAACCATGAGCAGCGGAGAGAAGATCAGGGTAGAAGAGGAGAGGCTAATTGTGCCCGATGAACCGATCATCCCCTATATCGAGGGGGATGGGATAGGACCGGACATTATGAGGGCCTCAATGATGGTTTGGAATGCAGCAGTGGAAAGGGCTTATGGGGGAAAGCGAAAGATTAGCTGGAAGGAGATCCTGGCGGGAGAGAAGGCTACTGCCCAACTTGGCCAACCCCTCCCTCAGGAGACCATCGATGCGATCAAAGAATATATAGTAGCCATCAAAGGCCCCCTCACCACCCCAGTAGCAGGTGGTTATAGAAGCCTAAATGTCTCCATGCGCAAGATCCTGGACCTCTATGCTTGCGTAAGACCAGTAAGGTATTTCCAGGGGGTCCCTTCGCCAGTAAGGCACCCGGAGAAGCTAAATATCGTCATCTTCCGTGAGAATACAGAAGATGTCTATGCCGGGATCGAATACAAAGAAGGTAGCGAGGAGGTGGCCAAATTAAGGGGTTTCTTAGAGGACCAATTAGGGGCGAAGGTGAGGAAAGATTCGGGGATCGGGATAAAACCCATCTCCCGGTTTGCCACCCAGAGGTTGGTGCGCAAGGCGATCAGATATGCTGCTGATAACGGAAGGAAAAGCGTTACCTTTGTGCACAAGGGAAACATTATGAAGTTCACCGAGGGGGCATTCAAGGAGTGGGGATATGAGTTGGCACTGAAGGAGTTCAGGGATAAGGTGATCACTGAGGATGAGCTCTGGGATCAAGTAAAAGGCCCTGATGGGGTAACCCCGATGACCAAACCTGGCGCTTTCGCCCATCTGCGCGGTGGAAAAGAGGCGGGCAACCCCGGGGAAAGGATCGTGGTGAAGGACAGGATAGCGGACCAGATGTTCCAGCAAGTGCTCACCAGGCCCAATGAATATGATGTCATCGCCTTACCCAACCTAAATGGTGATTACCTCTCCGACGCCTGTGCCGCTCAGGTGGGCGGACTGGGCATTGCTCCTGGGGCGAATATAGGTGACTGGGTAGCCCTCTTCGAGCCCACCCACGGCTCGGCCCCCAAGTATAGGGGGATGGATAAGGTAAACCCCTCCTCCCTCATCCTCTCCGGAGTTATGATGCTCCGCTACCTTGGATGGGTAGAGGCTGCTCAGCTCATCGAAGTGGCCTTAGAGAAAACGATTATGGACAGGAAGGTCACCTATGATCTTGCCCGGCAGATGGAAGGGGTGAGCCCGATTAAGACATCAGAATTTGGTCAAGAGATAGTCAGGAGGATGGATAGCTAATGCTCGTCCTCTCCCTCAACTGTGGGAGCTCCTCAGTCAAATATAGGCTCTACGATTGGGATCGCAAGGCAACCCTAACCACCGGAGTGGTGGAGAGGGTAACCATCGGGGATTCCCTCTGTACTCATGAGGTTCCTGGAAGGGAGCCGGTAAAGATCGAGCACGATTGTCCAGACCATCGGGAAGCGATAAAGCTGGTGCTGGAGGTGCTGCAGCATCCAGACTATGGAGTGATCAGCGACCTATCCACCATCTCCGCAGTAGGGCACCGAGTCGTTCATGGGGGGGAAAGGTTCGCCAAGTCCGTGATGATCACCGAGGAGGTAATCGCCGCCTTTAAAAAGCTCTACGATCTGGCCCCCCTGCACAATCCTCCTAACGTCTTGGGTATCGAGGCCGCCCAAGAGCTAATACCAGCCGTCCCCCATGTGGCCATCATGGACACAGCCTGGCATCAGACGATGCCCTCCCATGCCTATATCTATGCCCTTCCCTATGAGTGGTATGAAAGGTACGGGATACGGAGGTATGGGTTCCACGGGACATCCCTCCTCTATGTGGCCAAAAGGGCTGCCGTGCTCTTAGAGAAAGATCCATTTGAATGCAATCTGGTTACCTGTCATATAGGCAATGGGGTATCCCTTAACGCAGTGAAGAATGGGGTCTCCTATGACACATCGATGGGCTTTACTCCCTTGGAGGGTATGGTGATGGGAACGAGGGCGGGGGACCACGATGCAGCCATCGATTTCTACATTATGCAGAAGGAGGCGAGAACTCCAAAGGAGATGAATTCCATTCTGAACAAGAGATCGGGGATCTTAGGGATCACTGGAAAGTATACGGATAGGAGGGATGTAGTGGAGGCAGCAAGGAGGGGAGAGAAGAGGGCAGAGTTGGCCATAGAGATAGAGAGCTACAGGATTAAGAAGTATATTGGGGCCTATACATTTGCCCTCGGTAGGATCGACGCCATCGTCTTCACTGCCGGGGTAGGGGAGCTATCAGATACCATCAGGGCCAAATCCCTCGATGGCTTGCACCACTTAGGGATCAGGTATGATGAGGAGAAGAATCGCTTGGCGCGCACCCGGCATGCAGAACTGGAGATTACTGGCCAAGGTTCAAAGGTGAGGATATTCGTCATCCCCACTGATGAGGAGAGGGTGTTTGCCGAGGATGTGGTAGCCCTGGTGGAGGGGAAGTATGACATCCATACAAACTTCACCTATAGGTTTCAGAGCCCAGACTACACCAACACCTTGAGGAACTTGGAGTTTGCCAAGGAATGTCAGGAAAACCCCAGGCTCTTCGATATTATGGCCCCTGTTGCCAGGAAGGCCTTCTTAAAGGAGGCAGAAAGAAATGAGGAGCTGAGGAGATTGGTAGCCAAAATACCCACGAGAAGGTAGCCGTGGAAACCAAAAGGGGAGCCCCTTTGGCTCCCCTTTTGGTTGGTTATTACAACCGAAAACGAACTTAGCTCCCTTACGGTCGCTAACTTCTCCAGAGGGCCTCACCGGCCCTACGGCGCTCCGCAATCCTCCGCCTGCTCGGATTGCTTCGCCCGGTTTTAGTCCTCCACAGATTCGTCCATGCGGTTTAGGGGGTTTTTAATTTAACCTCCAAGCTCAGTGGTCCAAACCCCATAAAGGCGGATAGGGCTTCTGCTTCCGCCCTTACCTGGCTTAGCTGCTCACCCCCGATCCCATTGAACGGGCAGATCTCCATTATCAGGTGGTCCTTCCCTTTCTTATGGCTCCAGGTCCCGACCACCATCCCCCCTACCAAAATTACCGGGGCCACATCGGCCAAGGGGAGAAAGACTCTCGATTTATAACCAGGATTGAGGATGCGGGACTTATCCTTATGGCCCATAAGAAGAGGATCAAAGGCAGGGAGGAGGTGAGGAGGGGGTTCATCGAATTGGCCTCCATCTAAATCCTCTTCTAAACTCCAGAACTGCCCCTGGGCGCCCTCAACCTCGACTTCCACTAATTCATCACGAGCCAGTGCTAATGCTCCCCTGGCTTCAGAGACCCTTAATCCTGCCCAATAGGCGAAATCCTGGACGGTGGCCGGCCCATACCCCCGGAAGTACCTCAGGAGGAGTTCCCTTTTGGCCTGGTTTTCATCAATCTCCTTTAAAGGGTGGAACCACCTATCGATGCGGGCAAAGCGGTTCTCCCTAAAGTGATACCAAGGCCCGGTGGGCTGGGCATGACAGAGAAGCCCTTGGTAGCTTAGCCCCCTGATCGTCCTGCTCAGCAGCCTCCTCCCCTCCCTTTCCTCATAGCGAGCTAGGAGCTCTCCCATCTTCTCCCCCACTTCCCTCTTGGTAAGTGGATCTTCCTCCAAGGCTTCAAGTATCCCCTTGATAAGCTCGGCAACCTCTGGTGGAGAGGGTCCGCCGACCCTTTCCAGGGTGCGATTCCAATCCCTGAGCATACTCCGCTTGAGGGCATTGCGGTAGATGGGATACTCATCGGTGGGAATGATATGTACCGTCCCGCGCATAAACCAGGACTTGATAGTCCTTTTTGTCCCATACAGCTCCTTCTCCAAGGCAACCTTCGCAAAACCGGAGACCCTGTTCCAGAGGGAGAGATAAGGGGAGGGTGCTACCTGGGCATTAAGCCCACAGATACGGGAGATTACCTCTAAGACCTCGTCCGATTTGGAGATTAGATAGTGCTTGGAAAGGGTGATTCGGTTAAGCTCCTTTAGCGTGAGGGTCTTCATCTGTGAAAGGACCTGGTGAGAAGGATCCCCCCTTCCTCCAGGCCGATTATTTTAGCCTGCACCCCCTCGGGATGAAAGTCTAAGAGGGCGTAGCTGGGGGGATGTCCCTTCTTGTCCTCAGATTTCAGATGGCCTGGGTTTACCCACAAAGTCCCATGCAATTCCTCAATTTTGGGGATGTGGGTATGGCCATAAAGGACAACATCAACCCTTTCTGCAGCGACGATATCCTCCGGGTCCTCATCTTGAGGGAGGTCATTCTTATGGCTGGAAGGGGAATGGGTAAGGAGAACCCTCCAGCCCTCGAAATCCTCTATCCTTCGGTTGGGGATCTGAGGGTCCTGATAGTAACTGCTGAAGACCCCAGGAACCCTGATGAATTTCGAACCCCTCTCCTCAAGCACCCGGCAGTCATCCCAATCATCCCCAAGGTGCACAATGAGATCGGTTTGGTTGGCCAATATCTTGGCCGCCTTCCTCAAGTTACCTAACTCCCCATGGCTGTCACTCAAGACTCCAACCTTCATAAAACCTCCTTTTATCGGCGCCTTCTATGGAGATGATGTCTATAGGCAATTCCAAAGAGGTAATTTTCCTTCAGCCCTTTTCCTAACCATCTTTCCCCCTCTAAATAGATGAATGAACCCTTAGAGAGCCTCACCTCCAGTCCATAGATTAGGCTGGGCATATAGATCGTCCAATCTTCCTCCCATTGAAGGTTCAATAGTATTCCCTTAGCCTCAAACTCACAATAGGGACTTACCCTATGCCATAGATCCTTGCTGACCAGGATGGAGAGATTCATCGGGAAGATCCCCCAGAACTCCGCATCAACTGCAAAGTCCACAACCCTGTTTGCGGGAAACTGTAGCTTGAAGTCCTCCAACATGGTGGGACCAAAGGGGTTCCCTTTCTTCCACGGATTGTAGATGAGCACAGCCCTCATCCCCACATCATATCCGAACCTACCCCTTCTTGCTGCCCGGCCAAACCTGGACATCAGCAAGTAGTAATCCACCCAATGGCCTTCTCGCTGGAGAAACCTCTGCCAACCCAGGGTGATGCTTGTCCCCTCCACCGTCCTCGCCGTCTGAAAGTTGGTAAAACAGCCGTCTGCCATCAAGCCAAGGAGGAGGGAACCGAACCCCATTAGCAACCAAAGTTTTCCTCTCAATTCTCTAACATACCTAACTGCCACATCAGAAATGTCCAGATGTCCGCCTCCTCCTTCATTGCCCTACTTTTAGCCATCTCCACTCCATGGCCCGACTTTCGGCGGATGGAAAGAAGTATAGGGCCATCACCTGATGTTGCCTCTTGGAGCCTGGCAGTCATCTTCCTGGCGTGCATTGGGTCGACCCGCGCATCTTTAGCCCCAGCCACAATTAAGGTGGCTGGATACCCTACCCCCTCCCTCACATTATGATAGGGTGAATAGGCCAGGAGGTATTTAAACTGCTCTGGGTTTTCTGCACATCCATATTCAGCAATCCAGTAGCGGGCTATCGAAAAGAGATGGTAGCGCAACATATCCAAAAGGGGCACCTGACAGATAACCGCTTTAAATAGCTCTGGGCGTTGCACCTCCACAGCCCCCACCAAGAGGCCACCATTGCTGCCCCCCCTGATGGCCAATCTCTCCGGAGCCGTGTAGTGATTTCTGATCAACCACTCCGCAGCGGCAATAAAGTCATCAAATACATTTTGCTTATTCCCCAACATTCCCGCCCTATGCCACTGCTCACCAAATTCACCACCACCACGGATTGCTGGAAGAGCATAAACTCCACCCCTCTCCAGCCAAAGGATCAAATTAGAGGAGAAATACGGTTTCATACTTATCCGAAACCCACCGTATCCAACCAACAAGGTTGGGTTTTTATCATCCAGCACTATATCCTTTTTGTAAAGAATATACATTGGAATCTGCGTGCCATCCTTGGATTTATACCAAACCTGTTTTACAACGACATCGGAAACATCCGCCTTTATGGGAGCACGGTAGAACTCTTCAAGGGTATCCCGGTCGAAGTCGTATCGATAGATCACCGGGGGGAAGGCAAAAGAGGAGAAGGTAACAAAAACCTCCTTACCCTTCCATCTTCCGTAAACTCTCGCCGATCCAAGGGTAGGGAGTTTTATCTCCCTTTTAAACTCCCCCTCTAAGGTAAAGATCTGCAACCTCGTGTAGGTATTATGGGTGTAGAGAACATATAACTTTCCAGCAATCGGCTCACAGTCCTCAAGCACATCATCCTGCTCTGGGATGATCTCCTTCCAGTTCTCCCTTGCCCGATTGGTGAGGTCTACCAAGAAGACCCTGCCGTGAGGTGCCTTCCAATCGGTCTGTAAGATGAGCTTGCCCTCTATTATGGAGCCTGTGTAGCTATTCTCGAAACCAGTGGCAATGGGAAGAAAGTCCCCGCCTTGCAGGAGATCCTTTACCCAGAGCTCATTTCCCTTGCCAAAAGCGGCATAGGCCAGCAGGTAGCGCCCATCTTCGGAGACGCTAACCCCACACCAGACCTCCTTCTTCTCCGGGTAGGAGAATATAAGCAAGTCCTCACTGGGCCGAGCACCTAACCGGTGATAATAGACCTGACGATAGTAGACCTCATCACCCTGAGGCACACTTCCCGGCATGGGATTTCTGCTGTAAAAGAACCCCTTGTTATCGTGGGTCCAGGAGACCCCACCTTGTCGCCAACCTCCCAGGCTATCTGGCAGAACCTCCCCTGTCTTCACCTTGAGGACCCGGAGAACGGGGTTCTCCCGCCCCTCCTCCGACAGTCCATAGGCCACCAACTCGCCATCCTCTGATGGTTGGGCATAATCAAGGGAAAGGGATTTCTCTTTGCTCAAGCCATTCGGATCGATGAGCACCTTAGACTTTCCCCCTAAGCTTTCCTGCACACAGAAAACCCAGTGGTCTTGAACCCCATCGGTTCTCCAGAAGAAATACCGGTTGCCATACCTTTCTGGCACCCCCTGATTAGGATATGTCCACAACTGCTTAAGCCGGGCCAATATCTCCGCGTGGGCGGGTAGGGAGTCCAATATGGAGCGGGTGAGTTCCTCCTGAGCATCCTCCCACTCCCTTACCTCTGGTGCCTCATCCCTTTCCAGCCAACGAAAGGGGTCCTCGACCACCACACCATGCAGGGTATCGACGAGGGTTACTTTCTTTGTTACCGGATATGAGATCCCCTTCCTGGCGAGTGTGATTTGAACAATCCCCCCACTTTCCAAAAGAACCGAAACAAGGAGGGATATCGCCACCTTTAGTCCTATGCTTTTCCTACCTCTCGGCTTCCCCATACCTATCTTCCTTTTTTTACTCAAATTCACCTCTGAGATCGTTTGGTTCCCTTGGATTGCCACCCGGCAAGAGGGCCACCAATCCAACCCATATCTGAACGGGTCCCATTGGGGTCGATGATTTTAGGGTCCCCGGCATCTATGCAAGGTGATCCAGACTTCAACCCAAAGGTCCCATCACCTTTAAACGAGGGATCCCGGGAGATATTACCCTTCACCCCAGTCTGATCCGCAATTCCCTCATAATTGCCTGCGTTGTTCCCCCAGACATCGTTGTACTCAACCGGGAAATCTCTTAAAGGGACGTTCATCCACACGCCCACCCCGGGACATACCCATTCCTCCTTCCAACCATTCTGGGCGATGATGTTGTTTTTGAGAATTCCCCTCACTGCCTCCTCCCAGCCAGCGAACCCACAGTTGCCGTTGTGGTAAATCACGTTGTTGACCACCTCCATATAGGCATGGCCAGTACAAATGATGCCCCAACCCAGATTATCAAAGACGGCATTGTTTCTCACCACTACCCTGGAGTCCCCGAAAGCCCCAATCCCCTTCCAGTATCCGGAGATCCTGTTCCGATAGACGATGGCAGTGGCATCCCAGGTTATACCAATGCCTGCCCCCCGACCGCCTTCGATCAGGTTATCGGCAATCACCGCGCACGCCCCCCGGTAAAGGGCTACACCATCCCATCCATTGTTCCTGATAAGGTTGTTAAAGATGAACAACTCCGCCCCTTCCCTACCGAATATACCACCGATGCCTACGACCACTGTATCAACCCTGCTGGTGTTATCAATAATGGTAAGGTTCTCTACTGTCACCCGACCCTTCTTTACCACCAGAGCGGCATCAGTTGCCTTACCGTCGGGGTCCCGGATGCCCTCGGTCACCGTGAGGTTTCCGATATACGAGCCATAACTTTCTTCAAAGAGGATTCCATAGCCTCCCTTGGTGGCGAGCACGGTGCTATCTCGATCTTCACCGATGATCACAAGGGGCTTCCCCTTGATATGGAAGCCAACGGTGGCATCCACTTCGGTAAGTGGTCCAACACAGTTGCCGCAGATGGGCTCTCGGTAGGGTTTGGGAACCGCTTCATACCTACCTGGCTTAAGGAGAAGCGTATCCCCGGCTTGAGCGCTGTCGATTACCGCCTGGAGCCTGGTATCAGGGGTAATCACCCAGAGCCTGGCCAGGAGGATAAAAATCAACCCCAATGCATTTACCATTTTTACCCTGTCCTTCAAAAACCCCGCCGCAGGCGGCTAACTTCCTATACGGAAACCGCACTCCGCTAACTGCTTCAACAGGTCCTGCGGCGAGGGAAACCATTGCCCCCACTTCCGAGAGATGTGTTCGGTCCACCCATAATTATCAAAGGTAAACTCCTCTGGGCGACCTCCCTCCAAGGGGATCATATAGTCCGCTTTACGGTAGTAATCCTGAGCCAAATACCCATCGTCCATCTGCCTCATCGCTTCTTTGATCGTCTCCTCGCTGAATTTAGGGTACTCACCTTCAAAAAGGACAAATTCCATCGGATAGCGCGGCCGAGGAGGTGGGCTCTCCGCGGGATATCCCATCGCCAACTGCACCAAAGGGAAGACCCTCTTGGGCAACTTATACTCCCTGGCGATCTGCGCCGCCTTGTAAGGGGCATCCCCCAAGAAACAACTCCCCAATCCCAAGCTCTCCCCGGCAATGACCATATTCTCGGCCATCAGGGAGGCATCTTGAATGCCAAAGATCAACAGGGAGAGGTCATTTGTAACCATCTTCCAATTCCTGCGGGCCATAATAAGTTCCAACTTGTGGAAGTCGACACAGAGAGTGAATAGGAGCGGGGCCCCCAATGGGTTCTTCTCCCTGCTGCGGGAGAGCAACAGGCTACAAAGTTGTGAGGCAAATGGAGCCTGTTGGCCTGCTCGAACGATGGTCTTTACCACCTCATCAGAGGGTGATTCATCCTTATACTGACGAATCGACTTCCGCTCCAGCATCGTTTCAATTACCTGGTTACTCAACATAGCCGCTCCTTTTCCAAACTTGCTCAGTGATTATCAGGACGGAGATAGCCTTGTCTATCCCTATATATCCGCCCAATCTCCTCTCCTTGTTCAGCTATCCTCTCGGCCCTTACCCCACCGGTCTTGATGCTAAACGAACCAAGGACATTGCCCCCCTTTCCCCTTATCCTCTCCGCCATTATCCTATTCGTGCTCTCTCCCCCAAAGCTACCCATTGTGGCAAAGAGGACGACCTCCTTACCCTTGAAATCGGCCTGCTGAATGAACGCATTAATTGCTGGAGTGGGCTTTAGAGCCCAAACGGGTGTTCCCAAGAAGATGA
>JAOZPP010000074.1 GCA_029932675.1 bacterium | reverse complement strand
ATTTATAAAGATAAGGCAGGAGGAGGAATATCACTATGCCCTGCTGCAGGCACAACTTGATTATCTCTCTAAGTCCGGATTCTGGTTTGATATCGGAGAATTTCGCATGGATGCTAAGTATTAACGCTCCTCTTTTCTCCTGAGGAAGGAGGGTAGAAAAAATTTGTTGGAGGTTGGTATGAAACCTGTAGAGATAAAGCCAGGGATCTATTGGGTAGGGGGAATCGACTGGGATCTGCGTAATTTCCATGGTTACCTTACCCAGAGGGGTTCTACCTACAATGCTTATCTAATCATCGATGAGAAACCTGTCTTGGTGGATACGGTGAAGCACTACCTCTGCGAGGAGATGCTCTCCCGCATCCGTCAGGTTATCGACCCCGCGCGGATAGACTTCCTGGTCTCCAACCATGTAGAGATGGACCATTCAGGAAGCATCTCCCGAATTTTGGAGCTTGCCCCCCAGGCCAAGGTGATTAGCTCCCCTCAGGGCGAAAAGGGCCTGAGGAGGCACTTCACGGCTGATTGGGACTTTCAGGTGGTTGGATCTGGGGATGAGGTGAAAATCGGTCAACGCACCCTGAAGTTCCTTCTTACTCCCATGGTCCACTGGCCAGATTCAATGGCCACATACATCCCCGAGGAAAAGCTGCTTTTGCCCAATGATGCCTTCGGGCAGCACATTGCCACGGCGGAGAGGTTTGACGATGAGGTGGGCTGGGACATCGCCTATGAGGAGGCAGCCAAATATTACGCCAATATCGTCCTCCCCTATGGTGAGCAAGTGAAGAAGGCGCTGGATGCCGTCTCTGGGCTGGATATCGATATGGTCGCTCCCAGCCACGGGCTGATCTGGCGAAGTTACCTCTCTAAAATCCTCGACGCTTACTATAGATGGGCGGCAAACGAGGCGGAGCAAAGGGCGGTGATTGTCTATGACACCATGTGGGGCTCCACTGAGAAGATAGCCCAAAGCCTGTGCCAGGCCCTGGAGGCTGCAGGCCTGCCGGTGACGATGAAGAGCCTGAAGACCAACCACATCTCCGCGGTGATGGCCGATGTACTCCGCGCTAAGCTCATCTTGATTGGTTCACCCACCCTAAATAACGGGATGCTTCCCTCTATGGGGGCTTTCCTTACTTATCTCAAGGGATTGCGTCCAAAGACAAGGATAGGTTTCGCCTTCGGCTCCTATGGCTGGGGTGGGCAAGCGGTAGGTGAGATCGAGAAGGTGATGAGGGAGCTGAATTGGCGGATCCCTCTCTCCGGGGTGAACCTCCAATGGGTGCCCGAGGAGAGGGAATTGGATGGGGTGAGGGAGAAAGGGGAGGAATTGGCTAATATTCTCAAGCAAGGATGATATGCTCCATTTAATCTATGCTTTCCTTATGGAGTCAGTCAAACTTTGGCTGGCGATCGCCCCCTACCTGCTCTTGGGGATGTTCATCGCTGGGCTCCTCCATTCCTTTTTAGGGGCGAGGTTTATTGGACGGCACTTAGGCGGTAGTGGGCCAAGATCTATCCTGAAGGCAACCCTCTTCGGCATCCCTCTCCCCCTTTGCTCCTGTGGGGTCATCCCAGTAGCAGCATCCCTAAAGAAAGAAGGGGCCAGCAAGAGCTCAGTGCTTTCCTTCCTTGTCTCCACCCCAACAACAGGGGTGGACTCAATCTTGGCTACCTATTCATTGCTTGGCCCCTTATTTGCTATCTTCCGCCCCCTGGCTGCCTTCCTCAACGGGTTGACCATCGGAATCTTCAACTGGCTCTTCAATCCAGAGAAGGTGGAGAAACCCACCTCCCATACCCATCCATGGTTGTCTTCCCCATTTAGGGTAAAAGAGGCCCTCCGCTATGGCTTTATAGAACTTGCCGCAGAAATCGGAAAATGGCTCCTGGTAGGGGCGCTCCTGGGGGGGATCCTCACCGTGGCCATCCCCGAAGAACTGTTGACCCGCTATCTCTCCCATCCCTCTCTCCACTATTTGGTGATGTTAGCCCTGGGAATTCCACTCTATGTCTGTGCTACCGGTTCCATTCCCATTGCTGCCGCCCTCATCGGTAAGGGCTTCTCTCCAGGGGCCGCCCTGGTCTTCCTCATTGCTGGTCCCGCCACCAATACGGTGACCCTCTCCTTCGTCTATTCCAAATTGGGCAGGAGGGCTTTCTACATCTACCTTTCCTTCATCATCCTGATCTCCCTATTAATCGGTTGGGTATTCAACCTTCTCTGGCTTAGCCTGGGTGGGGATGTGAGCCTTATCTCCCCCCAAGGCAGCGGGCTTCCCCTCTCCTTGAGGCTATTAGCGGGGGTGATCCTCCTCATCATCATCTTGAGGGGTCTTTACAGAGGAAGCGGAAAAGAGGTGAAATCAATGAGATACGAACTCTATGTTCCGGATATGACCTGCAAACACTGTCAGATGACTATTGAGAAGAAGCTGCGCGGGATCGCTGGGGTCAAAGGGATATTGGTTAATCTGGATAAAAGGACTGTGGGTGTAGATGGTGAGTTAAGCCTGGAGGAGGTCGAAGGGGCCATTCGGGAGGTGGGATATACCCCAAGTAGAAAATAATGGACCCACCGCATATGGAACCCAGATAAGAAAGGCCTTACCAAGCCCTTCGGAAGGTATTAATCAACGCTAATCCTTTAGAAGGGATCTACCTAAGCTGTGGGGTGGAATGAGTAGGCGAGTGAAGGCCGAAAAACAAAAAGGAGGGTAAAAAAATGGATTCAAAGAAGGCCGATTTGGATGCCTTGCAGTTGGCCCTGAAGATGGAGGGCGAGGGGCGGAAGTTCTACTTAGAGGTTGCAGGGAAGGCTTCCCATCCGTTGGCCAAGAAGACCTTCCATTCCCTGGCCGACTGGGAGCTGAAGCATATGAAAGTTATTGAACGGTTCCACTCCTCGCTTATGGAGAAGGGTAGATGGGAGTCGGCTGAGGGGGCTTTACCCAAGAAGGGGGAAGCTATTGATACATTTAAGACCATCTTTCAGGAGCTGCGGGAGGAGATTGACCGAACTGTAAGGGCAAGTGCTGATGATCTGGAGGCTTATCAAACGGCAAAGGATATCGAGGACAAGCTGGTGGGCTTTTACCAAGAGCGGGCGGAGAAGGCCTCCGACGATGAGGCCAAGCGCTTCTACCAGTTTATGGCCGATATGGAGCGGGAACACTATCAGATCTTGGACAATTCCCTCCAACTCTTGGAGAACCCCGCCCAGTGGTTTGAGAGAGAGGAATGGACCTTTTAAAGGGAAGCTATACAGGGGGAGGAGGATAGGAAGATGAAAGATCTATCCAAAAGGAGAGAGGATAAGGTAGAAGCCCTGAGGGAGGTAATAAAGAGGTTACATCAAGGGACAGACCCCGAGGTGATAAAGGAAGAGCTGAGGGGAATAATAGAGGAGATTACACCTCTTCAGGTCTCTCAGGTGGAGGAGGAGTTAATCAAGGGGGGAATGCCTCGGGAGGAGATCCAGAAGCTCTGCAATGTCCACCTAGCCTTAATGCGGGAATCCTTGGAGAAGGTGGAGATCTCAGCACCGGGATGGCATCCAGTGCATATCCTTATGGAGGAACACAAGCTAATACTCCAGCTCGCCGATCGGCTCAAGAGGACAGTTGAGGGGATGAAACAAGGAAAGGCCTCCGCTTCCGTGGGGGAAGGGTTTCAGAGGGAATTAAGCCAGTTCATAGGACAATTGGAGGGGGCGGAGAGCCATTATCTGCGGGAGGAGAATGTCCTCTTCCCCTACCTAGAGAGACACGGGGTCACCGAGCCCCCAGCGGTTATGTGGATGGAGCACGACAAGATAAGAGAGATGGAAAGGAGAATTCACCAACTCATCGAGAGAGGCCAGGGTATAAGGTTTGACGATCTTAAGAGGGAAATCGCGGAGGCAACGGTTTCCCTCCTCGAATTCCTCTCCAACCACTTCTACAAGGAGAACAGGATCCTCTTCCCCACCGCTCTGCAGGTAATAGAGGATGGCGAATGGAAGGAAGCGAGGGAACAATTTGATGACCTTGGCTATTGCCCCTTTACCCCCCAACCAGCAGATATGAAAGACAAAGGGGAGCAACCTCCCCTCCGTCATCCGGGGAGAGAAGGGATAATTGACCTGGAGACGGGGGGCTTCTCCAAAGAAGAGCTGGAGATGTTGCTCAATACCCTCCCTGTGGATATCACCTTCGTGGATAAAGAAGACAGGGTACGTTACTTCAGCCAGTCAAAGGAGCGGATCTTTCCAAGGACGAAGGCGATCATCGGACGCAAGGTTCAGCAATGCCATCCCCAGAAGAGCATCCACCTCGTCAATCAGATATTGGATGATTTCCGAGCTGGTCGGAGAGATGTAGCGGAGTTTTGGCTCAACCTCCAGGGGAGGATGATCTACATCAGGTATTTTCCAGTGCGTGATAGAAGAGGTGATTATCTCGGTTGTTTGGAGGTAACCCAGGATATTACGGAGATAAGGAAGTTAAAGGGGGAGAAGAGGCTTCTCTGATTTCCTCATTGGTCCAGCTATAGAAAAACCCCCTCGATTTACATCCAAGGGGAAACCATATTGGGGTGGTTTTCGCTTAGTGAAATAGGGATTTCCCCAAAAAGAGGCTAAATCAAACCTTTGGCAAATTCTAAGAAATTCCGAGGGCGGGGGAATGTTTGCCCCCGGCAAAGGGGGTGAGGAAGGAGCGTAGTGAGCTAAATTTTAGAGAGGAGGAGAAATGAAGGAGAGAGTAGAAGCTGCTCTAAAGAGAATCAGGCCTTCATTGCAAGCGGATGGAGGTGATGTGGAGTTGGTGGAAGTCAGCCCGGATGGCGTAGTGACCGTAAAGCTAACCGGTGTCTGCCGAGGATGCCCGATGAGCGAGATAACCCTGAGGATGGGAATAGAAAAGATTTTAAAAGAGGAGGTGCCCGAAGTAAAAGAGGTCGTCTCCATCTGATTGCCCTGAGGAGGTAATAGTTATGGCTTCAAAGATTACCCCCGATGTAGAATTGGATTGTCTGGGCCTCTATTGCCCTCTGCCCATCTCTATGACCAAGGAGGGGCTCGAAAACTTAGAGGTGGGCCAGGTGCTCAAGGTGGTTGCCGATGACCCTGCTGCTGAGGAGGACATCAAGAGGTGGGCTAAGAGGGCAGGGCAGGCACTGCTCAAATTTGAGAAGGAAGGAACAGTTCTGACATTTTACTTAAAAAGGATGAAGTAGGAGAACAAAATGGAAAAGATCATCTACATCCAGACAAGTGGGATGGAGAACCCGGAGAGGTTGTATGCACCGTTCATCCTCGCCACTACTGCAGCAGCCATGGAGGTGGAGGCGGCGATTATCTTCCTCATCAAAGGCGTAATGGTGGTGAAGAAGGGGGAGGCGGAGAAGGTAAAGTTGGGGGATTTCCCCAGCCTCAAGGAGGTTATGGATCAGGCCTTGGCCTCCGGGGTAAAGCTCTTTGTCTGTGAACAGAGCACCCAGCTCTTGGGTATACCCAGAGGGGATTTTATCCCCGGGGCAGAGATAGTGGGGGCGGCCACCTTAAATGACCTTGCCTTGGACGCCGATGCTGTCCTTAGCTTCTAAGATGGGGAAGAGGATACATTTAGATCACGCCTCAGCTCGGCCGGTTGACCCCCGAGTGGTAGCGTTCGCCCAGCCGTATCTCGGGGAGAACATTGGCAACCCCTCCTCCCTCCACTCAGTGGGCTTGAAAGCCAGGAGAGCTCTGGAAGAGGCCAGGGAAGAGGTAGCTAAGCTGATCAATGCCGAGGAACCCGAAAGCATAATCTTCACCAGCGGGGCAACGGAGGCAAACAACTTAGCCATCAGGGGAACTGCCCTACGCAATGCCCAAAAGGGCAAGAAGGTAGTGGCAAGTGCCATAGAACACATCTCTGTTCTCAACCCAATGAAGGAGCTGCAGAAGGGCGGGTTTGAATTCCATCTCGCTCCAGTGAACTCAACCGGGACCGTTGACCTTGGCCGGTTAAGGGAGATCATCACCGAGGATACGATTCTAACATCGATTATTATGGCCAACAACGAGATAGGGACAATAGAACCAATCAAGGAGATAGCAGAAGTAGTTCACCAGAAGGGCCTATACCTGCATGTGGATGCCACCGCCGCCGCGGGGTGTATACCGATTGATGTGCAAGCAGATGGGGTAGACCTGCTTACCCTTTCCTCCAACAACTTCTACGGCCCCCAGGGGGCTGGAGCGCTCTACATTAGGCCAAAGGTAAAGGTTCAACCCATCCTTCCTGGAGGGGGTCAGGAGAGAGGGCTGAGGTCAGGGACGGAGAACATTTTTGCCATCGTGGGAATGGGGGAGGCAGCGAGGATTGCCCAGGCAGAGATGGGGGAAGAAGCCAGGAGACTGAAGGAGATGAGGGACAAGCTGATCGAGGAGATATTGAAGATCGAAGAAGCCTACCTCACCGGCCATCCCACCCAAAGGCTCCCCCATCACGCCAGCTTTCGGTTCAGTAGGATCGAGGGAGAGAGCATCCTGCTAAATATGGATATGCGCCATAACATCCAAGTGGCTACAGGGTCGGCCTGTTCATCTAAGACCTTGGAACCCTCACATGTCCTCTTGGCCATTGGATTGAAACACGAGGAGGCCCACGGTTCAATGGTGCTCACCTTAGGTCGAGGAAATAGGCCTGAGGAGATACCGAAGATCTCCGAGGCAGTAAAAGAGACGGTGGAGAGGTTGCGGAGGGTCTCAGCGCTATAGTAGAATGAAGGGGGTGTGTAGATGGTAGAGATAGGCTACAGCAAGAAGGTGTTGGACCATTTTATGAACCCACGGAATGTGGGTACCATAGAGGATGCAGATGGGTATGGAAAGGTGGGGAACCCGGTCTGTGGGGATCTTATGGAGATGTTCATTAGGGTGAAGGATGGCATCATCACCGATATAAAGTTCAAGACCTTTGGCTGCGGTTCCGCCATAGCAACCAGTAGTATGGTCACTGAGATGGTCAAGGGAATGTCCATCGAAGAGGCGATGAAGGTTACCCGTAATGATGTGGCCGATGAACTCGACGGCCTTCCCCCCCAGAAGATGCATTGCTCTAATCTGGCCGCAGATGCCCTCCATGAGGCAATCAGGGATTATAGGAAAAAGCGAGATGGGAAATAACTTTAAGTTAGTGCACCCTTCCTTTGCCCAGTTGGGGTTATGGGAGGATGTTAAAGAGGTGATCTCCGATGGATAAGGAAAGCACGGTCTCCGATGTCATCGTTAAACAGTTGGCGGCCTGGGGGGTGGAGTGGGTTTTTGGACTGCCCGGCACATCTGCCT
Organism: bacterium; assembly: GCA_029932675.1. GTDB lineage: Bacteria > SM23-81 > DAOVCL01 > DAOVCL01 > DAOVCL01 > DAOVCL01. Next base: position 10,042 of record JAOZPP010000074.1, on the reverse strand, counting down.
TGGGGTTAGTGGAGGCGCTGCGCAGGAGTGACCAGGTGAAGTTCATCCAAGTGCGGCATGAAGAGGTGGCTGCCTTTATGGCCTCAGCCTATGCCAAACTCACCGGACGGGTAGGGGTATGTTTGACCATAGCCGGGCCAGGGGCCACAAATTTAATCACCGGGCTCTATGATGCTAAGATGGATGGTGCCCCAGTCCTGGCCATCACCGGTCAGGTAAAACTCCAATACCTGGGGCCAGGAAGCTTCCAGGAGATCGATCAAGACGCCTTGTTCCATCCAGTTGCCGGCTTCAATAAGACGATTAATGCTAAAGAACAGACCAGGGAACTGGTGATCCTGGCCTTAAAGCATGCCCTCACCGAAGGTGGAGTATCCCATCTGGCCATTCCCAATGATGTGCAGAAGGAACCCTGGGAGCTACAGCCGCAGCCCTGGGAGGGGTCTTTTCCCGCTTTCTCCGTTGAACCCCCTGAGCAGGCCCTGAAGCAAGCAGCTACCCTGATCAACCAAGCGGAGAGGCCGGTGATCATCGCGGGATGGGGAGCCAAGCAGGCCAAGGGGGATCTGTTGAAGTTGGCTGGGAAGATCTCCGCTCCCATAGCAACAACCTTCCGCGCCAAGGGGATAATATCCGAACGCCACCCTTTATCGCTGGGGGTCTTAGGCCATACGGGCACCCAACCCGCCCGCCAGGTGGTGAACCACGCGGACCTGCTCATTGTCCTGGGCTCCTCCTTCTCCGAACAGACGGATATCCCCCGAAGCACCCCCATCATCCAAGTGGATCTAAATCCGATGAAGGTAGCGAAAAGTTTTCCGGTGAAGTTAGGCCTTTGGGGGGATAATCGGTTGGTGATCCCCAAGCTGATTGGCTTAGTGGAGGCCAAGGGAGAGCGGAAGTTTATGGATGAGGTGAAGGGACTCAAATCCGATTGGGAGGAAAAGCTGGACAAGGAAGCTGACCCTCAGGCGACCCCGCTCAGGCCCCAGTACATAATGAGGCTCCTGGAGGATTTAGCTCCCCCCAACGCCATCATTTCCCTTGATGTAGGTGATAATGCCTTCTGGTTTGGCAGAAACTTCCGGATGGAGGAAGAACAGGACCTGCTCCTCTCCGGCTACCTGGGAAGTATGGGCTTTGGCCTCCCCGCGGCCCTGGCGGCCAAGCTTGCCCAACCCGACCGACAGGTCATCTGCCTCACCGGTGACGGAGGGTTCACCCAGGTAATGGGTGACTTCCTCACCGCGGTGAAGAACAACCTCGATATCATCGTCGTCCTCTTGAACAACCGGGAGTTAGCAATGATCACCGTGGAACAGAGGACAGAGGGATACCCTAAGTTCGCCACCGAGCTGACCAACCCCGACTTCGCCACCTATGCCCGCAACTGTGGAGGAGAGGGATGGAAGGTGAGCCAATCAGAACAACTGGAGAGGGCGCTTAAGGAGGCCCTGCAATCCCCCAAGCCGGCTCTGGTAGATATAGTCACCGAGCCCAAGCGCATCTTTTAAGATGGGGGAGAAAGGGGGGGATTGCTATGAGAAGGAGATGGATTTTCCTCCCTTCGGTTTTACTCCTTCTGACCTCCAGTGATTTGGCCCTTGCCCAGCATTGGCCAGGTGGATATGAAAGTTAGACGGGCCAGGGATATGATGGCCGGGCCAGCGATGATGCGTGAGTAAGGAATGTAGCCAAATCCCTGGATGGTCCTCTCAACCCTAAGGGCCCATCCGGCGCGGTGAAAGGTGGAAAAATGGCAGAGGCCAAACACCAGATGCATAAGGGGATGGCGGGGGGGATGAAGTCAGCCTATTCCGGGCATAGCCACCATTCCCATATGGTGGCCGACTTCCGGGGGAGGTTTTGGATCTCCCTAATAATTACGATTCCAGTTCTCTTCCTCTCCCCAATGATTCAGGGATCCCTTGGTTGGGGGGAGTCAGTTAGGTTCGCTGGTGACCTGTATGTTCTCTTCGGCCTTTCTTCCCTCATCTTCTTCTACGGTGGCTATCCCTTCCTGAAGGGGATCTTTGATGAGCTGAAGTCGAGAAAGCCAGGGATGATGACCCTCATCGCTGTAGCGATTACCACTGCCTATCTCTATAGCAGCGCGGTGGTCTTTGGCCTCAGCGGAAAGGTGTTCTTCTGGGAGCTGGCCACCCTGGTGGACATTATGCTCCTGGGGCACTGGATAGAGATGAAGTCGATAATGGGGGCCTCGCGGGCACTGGAGGAGTTGGCCAGGTTTATGCCCGCGAATGCCCATAAACTGATGCGGAATGGAGACACAGAGGATGTGTCCATAAGTGACCTTTCCATAGGGGACAAGGTGATTGTCAAACCTGGAGAGAAGATACCGGCAGACGGGGTGGTGGTGGAAGGGACGACTACAGTAAACGAGTCGATGCTCACTGGGGAATCGCAGCCAGCCTTAAAAGAAGCAAGTAACGAGGTCATTGGAGGATCCATTAATGGCCAGGGCTCGATCACCGTGGAGGTAAGGAAAATAGGCCAGGATTCATTCCTCTCCCAGGTGATAGAGTTGGTGAGGAAAGCACAGGAGAGCAAGTCACGCACCCAGGATCTGGCCAATCGGGCTGCCCTCTGGCTGACTATGGTTGCCTTAACAGGGGGGACGATAACCCTTTTCATCTGGTTTGTCCTAATGAGTAAGGGGTTCGCCTTTGCCTTAGAGCGGATGGTGACCGTAATGGTGATCACCTGTCCCCATGCGTTGGGGCTGGCCGTTCCTTTGGTTGTTGCCGTCTCCACTGCCATCTCTGCCCGGGAAGGGTTGCTCATCAGAAATCGTGCCGCCTTAGAAAAGGCGAGAGATATTCAGGCGATAATCTTTGATAAAACGGGAACCCTTACCCAGGGAAGATTTGGCATCACCGATGTAGTCGTGCTCACCAAGGAGATTGAGAAGAGGGAGCTCCTTAGATATGCTGGTTCGGTAGAGGCCCATTCCGAACACCCCATTGCCCAAGCGATCGCCTCATCATCCGAAGAGACCTTGCCCGTAGAGGGATTTAAGGCTATTCCCGGAAGGGGAGCACAAGGGAGGGTGAACGGCCGGTGGGTGCAGGTAGTGAGCCCTGGGTACCTGAGGGAGAACGGTATGGCGGTTGCCAATGAAAGGGTTGGGAAGCTCTCCTCTCAGGGAAAGACAGTAGTCTTCATCCTCATTGATGGGGAACTCCAGGGTGTTATTGCCCTGGCCGATGTTATCAGGCCGGAGTCCAAACAGGCGATCTCCCGGTTAAAGAAGATGGGTATCAGGTGTATGATGTTAACCGGAGACAATAGGCAGGTTGCCCAGTGGGTGGCTGGGGAAGTGGGCCTTGACGAATACTTTGCAGAGGTCTTACCTGATGAGAAGGCGACAAAAGTGAAGGAGGTGCAGTCCAGGGGTTTTATAGTGGCGATGACCGGCGATGGGGTGAACGATGCCCCGGCCCTCGCTCAGGCGGATGTGGGTATAGCCATTGGCGCGGGGACGGATGTAGCTGTGGAGGCAGCGGATATCGTTTTAGTGAAGAGCAACCCCCTCGATGTTGTCTCCGTCATTGGTCTGGGACGGGCAACCTACAAAAAGATGATGCAAAATCTTGGTTGGGCCACTGGATACAACGCCTTTGCTATCCCTTTAGCCGCAGGAGCGCTCTACAAGTGGGGAATACTGTTAAGCCCGGCAATTGGTGCGCTGCTGATGTCCCTGAGCACGGTGATCGTGGCAGTCAATGCCAGATTCTTGAAAGTGACTAAGTAAATCAAGGGGAAACTAAGCATCGATTCCAATAGGTCATCTTGCGCCTAAAAAATCGGGGCTGATGCTCTCCCGCAAAATGTTATTAGGGTAAAGATGGGGGGAAAACGATGAAGAAGCTTTTCCTATCTCTGATCATAGTCTTGTTCTGGCCTTTGACTTCCTTTGCCGATGGATGCTGGTTGCTGAGAGGTTGGGGGCCGATGATGCACTTTGGATATGGAGGTGGTTTTATGTGGCTCATGTTCCTCATTTTGGTTGGTGTAGTGATCTATCTCCTTCTGCGGCGGGGAGCACCGGGAGCTTCAGGGGAGGCCAGGAAGGAGACCCCACTGGATATCCTGAGGAGGCGCTATGCCAAGGGAGAGATCAGCAAGGAGGAGTTCCAGAGGATGAGGGAGGACTTAAGCTGATCCTTTGCATGGAGGTTAAGGATGAAGGGCAATCTCTTCGATTTCGCCTTGGAACAATTGGATGGGGAAGGCTCAGCCAGATGCAGAGTGATCAACCCGAGCTATACGAGAGGCTCCAGTATATCGAGGCGCTTGTTGGGCCTGAGTAAGAGGGGAGCCTAAGAAATGGGGGAATAATCTACTGAAAGGAGGTGAAAAAAAGGTGGAAGCTAAAGAACAGATGGTACTGGAGGCGATGAAGAAAGCCGGTAAACCAATGAGGCCAGGAGACGTGGCCAAGTTGACCGGGCTGGAGAGCAAGGAGGTCTCCAAGCTGATCAGTGGGCTGAAGAAGAAGGGGTTGGTCTCTTCACCAAAGAGGTGTTTTTATGCCCCAACCAAGTAGGTTCGGAAGGAATCGAGGATAAGAAAGGAGGAGAGATGGGAACAAAAGGCAGGGGAATAGTGCAGATGGATGTGGGCAAGCTTATTGGGTTGCTAAACAAGGCCTTGGCCGATGAGTGGCTTGCCTATTATCAGTATTGGGTTGGTGCTAAAGTGGTAAGGGGACCGATGAAGGAGGCGGTTATCGCTGAACTCATCCAACACGCCGCCGATGAACTGCGCCATGCCGATATGATCGCCAATCGGGTGACCCAGTTAGGGGGAACCCCGCTCACCGATCCCCGAAGCTGGGAGCAGACCGCCAACTGCGCATATCTGAACCCTGAGAACCCCTATGTGCAGGCGATATTAGAGCAGGGAGTAGAGGGGGAGAGGTGCGCCATAGAGGTCTATTCTCGGATGTTGGAGACAACCAAGGACAAGGACCCTGTCACCTACAATATGGTGCTCCAGATCCTCCAGGATGAGGTGGAACACGAGGAGGACTTTCAAGCCCTGTTGGAGGACATAGAGGACCTGATCAAAAGGAGGGGATAGGAAGGATTTAGTCCCTGGATTACAACTTCGCCAGATCTCGCTTTCTGAGCAAGGTTTCCCAAGTCGGCTTGAACGTCCAATTTCTACCACATTTAGCGTGGGTTCAAGGCCTTCAGGCCCATAGAAGAGCTGGGGGAAGTGTATTGTTTAGGGGTAACGATACACAATAGCCTTTAAGTTGTGCGACTTCACTGCCCTTTACTAATGACTGCTAAACCAAGGGGGGAGGTAAGATGAAAAGGTGGCGCTGCACGGTCTGTGGCTATGTGCACACCGGCGACCAACCGCCGGAGAAATGCCCCAATTGTGGGGCACCGCGGGAGAAATTCGTGGAGATCACTGGTGAAGAGGAGCTAATCCATATGCACTATGGGCAGAAACTCTCCTATGGAGATGAGGTAGATGTCAACCCTTTCTTCGGTGATTACTCTGGGGTGCAACCTTATATCTATAACCTACCCGTAGGCAGGAGGGTTCCCCTCCATAAGCATCCCACAACAGATGAGCTCTTCTTCATCGTTAAGGGCAGGATCAGGTTTAAGGTGGGCGATAAGGAACTGGTGGCCGTGGCTGGGGACCTGATCCAGGGAAAGATGGATATCCCCCATACATTTGAGAATATCGGGGATGAACCGGCCGCCTTTCTCTCGGTGAAAGGGCCCAAACCGATAGATACGGTGATGTTAGAGAAATGAGGAGAGGAAGCTTCGCTAAGAGATCTAAAGGGGAATAGGGGCAAGAGGTAAAGGGGCAACATTCTATCTTGAGGAGGAGGAGATGAGACCACAAGCTCAAGCAGCCTTTGTGCGGACCTGGCACAAATACAGTGGACTGCTTTTGATCCTCTTAGTGGGCACAAAGCTATTCACCGGCTTTGAGTCACGGGGAAAATTTGGGCTTTTGCCTGCCGCTCAGGCCATAAGGTGGCACACCCCTCTCTTCCTTGACCTAAGCCTGACTTTTCTCTTCCTCTTTCACGCTTCGTATGGGATCTTCAAGATTTTCTTGGTGCGGGGGATCGCCAAGCAGGGAAGGGCCTTTGTCCTGGCTAACCTGGTTCCAGTGATCATCTTTCTGCTTGTTTCTATCTTCGTATACCTCTAAAGGGCCATCTATGGCTCCGTTGGGAGCCAAGAAAGGAGGCATATGGAAAGGCGAGAATTCATCTGGAAGTCCGGCGTGTTCATCGGAGGAGCAGCACTGGCGGGGACAGGTCTGCTGAGCTGTGGCAAGAGGGAAGAGAGGGGAGCCGCCACTGGGGTTTCTCAGTTAGATAAACTGAAGAAGGACCTGATGGAGAAGAGGGGTATGTCCGAGCCGATGTAGCAGCGATGATGGAGGACCTGGAGAAGAAGCTCCCTATGGTCAAGGAGAAATGCATCTGCCCCACCTGCCCCTCCTATGTGGCCGGAGAGACTGAGGTGGGGTTCTGTCATCCCCTGGTAGGGAAAAGTGAGAGGATCACCGAGAGGAAGGGCTGCGACTGCCCCACCTGCCCTATCTATAAGATGTTGGGACTAAAAAGGGGTTATTACTGTATCCAGGGGTCCGAGCTGGAGCTTGACCTGGCCACAGGTTGATATCTTCTTCTAGTCAAGGGTTAGGGAACGGTGGGCTTAACCTGACCTTAGAAAAACCTTCTCAGTAGGGTCTATATATCGAGCATTTCCAAATCTCTCGTAAGGCTCTCCCGATCTGGGGGATAACAGCCTTGTGGTGAAGAGCTCTCTTGGTATTGCACTGCTTGATCCCCGCTCAGTTTGAGCTGCAAGCCCCTGAACCCCCATCACTGAAGTGTGGTGGAATGATTTCGGGCAGGATATGTGGATAAAATTATGTGTATCTGGTAATTTACCTTGTCTCCACTTCTGAGGGATGAAGGCTGTCTATATGAGAAGAGGCGGATTAGCAAGACCTTTGTTGCACCTCCCCTGGGACGCCGTAGGAATATTTAGGCTCAGGCCTAACAGGTTCCTGGGGATAGTGGATATTACCAATCCCACAACATCCAGTAGGGTAAAAGTTCACATCCACGATCCAGGTAGGCTTACCGAACTCCTCTATCCGGGCAACAAGGTGCTTCTGAAGAGAGCCAGGGGCAATCACAGGGCCACGAAATGGGACCTTGTCGCAGGAAGATGCAATTCTCATTGGGTTTTGGTGCACTCCAACTATCACCGGGCGATTGCTGAGGCGATAATAAGAAGTAAGGACTTAACCCCTTTTGGTCAAGTAGTGGAGGTAAATCCTGAGGCCACCTATGGCCACAGCAGGTTAGATTTTTTACTGATAGATAGGGAAGGAAAGGAGATTTGGGTAGAGGTAAAGGGCTGTACCCTCGCCGTGGGTAGGGTAGCTCTATTTCCAGATGCCCCCACAAAGCGAGGGGGTAAGCACCTGAGGACGCTTATCTCCCTCAGGAAAACCGGCCTACGCTCCTCCTTGTTAATCCTCATATTTAGAGAAGGTGTCGACCTGTTTGCTCCCAACGAAAAGACTGATCCCCAATTTCATTCCCTCTTCTATCAAGCCTTAAGGTTGGGAGTTGAAGTCTATCCCATTCTCCTAAAATACAGAGGGGGGATGGTCTACTATCAGGGAAGGGTGCCAATCTTAGGGAGTAGTCCCAGTCAGAATGAACTCTGCGAGCGTAGCAAGCTAAGCTCGAAAAGGTAAGGCTTGTCGAGCATTGAGCAGGCCTTGGCTATCTTTGAAGGCTCCTTAAGGGAGGAGCTTTCCCTAAACCTTTAATCAGAGGAGAAAGGAATGAAATTCAGCAATTTTTTTCTTTTAGCTCTCTTGGCAGGGACAGCATCTCTGCAGGCCGGGGTCAGTCCCTGGCCGATGTTCCGCCATGACCTCCACCACACAGGCCACACCCCCTACACTGGTCCGGCCACACCGCAGCTACGCTGGACATTCACCGCTAATGATGCCGTCACTTCCTCACCATCCTTAGGGGAGGATGGGACCATCTATGTGGGTGCGGGGGGATATTATGGAGGGGGAGGCGATTCCACCCTCTATGCCCTTAACCCTGATGGGAGCTTGAAGTGGAAATTCAAGACCGGAGGGGGGATATTCTCCTCGCCGGCGATTGGGCCGGATGGAACAATCTACTTCAGCTCCCTGGACCACTTCCTCTATGCGGTGGAGGATTCCCTCACCTACGGGAAGTTGCGCTGGAAGACCGATCTGGGATACTGGCTCTACTCCTCCCCAGCCCTGGGGCCGGATGGAACAATCTACTTGGGCAGCCTAAACTTTAACATCTATGCGGTAGATCCCGATGGCCTGATAAAGTGGAGCTACCCTACGGGCTGGTGCGTCTTCTCCTCACCGGCCATCGGCCCCAGTGGGGAGGTCTACATCGGCTCCAAGGATGAGCACCTCTATGCGATGGAGGATTCGGTCACCTATGGAAAGGTAAGGTGGAAGTCTGCCACTGGCTCATTTTACGATGGCCATCTGGTGGATTCCTCCCCGGCCATTGGACCTGACGGAACCATCTATGTGGGCACTGACCCCTATGGGGCCGCGGGCCAGACCCCGGTGCCGGTGGATACCGTCTTCTTTGCCATCAATCCAGATGGGAGCCTAAAGTGGAAGTTTGGAATGGGCGATGGCGCCGAATCCTCTCCAGCCATTGGGCCTGATGGAACCATCTATGTGGGCTCCTATGATTCTTGCCTTTATGCCATTGAGGATAGCGGGAACTACGGGGTCCTCAAGTGGAAATTTCGCACCAGAGGCTGGGTGGATGGTTCCCCAACTGTTGATGGCTGCGGCACCATCTACTTTGGTTCCCGGGACTCCATAATCTATGCCCTGAACCCAGATGGAAGCATACGGTGGGAGTTCCCGGCCGGTGGGGAGATAGAATCTTCACCCACCATTGATGGGCAGGGGATACTCTACATCGGCACCTTTTCCAACCAGCTCATCGCCTTGGGTGGCGGAGGACCGGATGTAGGGGCAGTTACAGTTGATCTTCCCGCAGAGGTGAAAGCCGGTTCCACCTATACCCCTTCTGCCCTCGTGGGCAACTACCGCGCCGCTGCTCAAAGCTTTGAGGTCTCCTGCTTAATCGACACTGCCGGCCACTACCTATATGGCGACACCATATTCGTCTTCGACCTGATCGGAGGGACGACGAGCCGCCGTTATTTTTCTCCCTGGGAGGTTTCTCCCGATACCGGAGTGGTCTACAGGGTGATGGTGACCACAATCCTGGGTAATGACGCCAACTGGTATAACGATACGGCATCCACAAATACCAGGGCTGTGGCCGAGCCCGTCGGCCTCTCCCCTATAGGACAAGAGGGAAGGCCATACCGCTTCTCCCTGGGCCAATCTTATCCCAATCCATTCAACGCCCAAACCTCCATCCCCTTTTCCATTGAGGGGGAAGGTCAAAGGGCCGTTATGGTTAGCCTAAGGATCTACGACCTTTTGGGAAAGCAGGTAAGGGACCTGGTCAATGCCGCCCTCTTACCTGGTTCCCACAGGGTCCGATGGGATGGGAGAAACTCCAGGGGGGAGGAAGTGGCCAGCGGCATCTACTTTTATAGGTTAAGGATCGGTGAGTTTGTGGCCACCAGGAAAACGGTCCTTCTGAGGTAGAAAACCCGTGGGTCGTAGATCGTTGCTCGTATAGATTGTGGAGATGGTAAAGAAGGAGCCGAAGGTGTGACAGGATCACAGCATTCCACAGGGGTTACCCTAGCTAAAGCTGGGTAGAAGAAAACTCCCGAGCCGTCAGAACCCCGATTCTGACGGAAAAATGGAGAACAGATGATATTAAACGGCATCTTAGCCAGCACCCTGGCTGGGTTGGCCACCGGAATCGGAGGGTTGGGTGTCTTCTTCCTGCGTGAGTTAAACCTGAAATCGGCATTTGGGGATTCGATATTTTGCTAAGTGTCTATAGTGTAGC
>JAOZPP010000073.1 GCA_029932675.1 bacterium | reverse complement strand
CTTGGGGGTGAAAAGGCCATCATAACCGATTGCATAATTTGCATTGCTGTCTTAAGAATTCCTTCATAATTACTCTGTTGCAACTGTCGACGATAGCGTTGGGGTAAGAATCGTTTCATCTCGGCAGTTAATGTTTCGGCCTTGTAGTTGGTGAGCTTCTGCTCTAATCCTAACCTTGATAGGTTAACATGATAGTCCTGAAGCTTTCTTTTAACCAATTCGAATTGCAAGGATGTAGCGAGCACCTCGGACAAATACCAAAGGTCAAAAAGGTCTCGGCCTTTAATATGGGGGCGCCCACCCACAGCCGTGATCTTTTCGGCCAAAAGCTCTTCGGTGGTGAGCCCAGTTATTAAAGGATGGAATTGCAATACATCCAAATCAGAATGTACTGAGGCTACCTTTGATTCATAAACCGGGTAGCGTGCAAATTCCATTTTCACCCTAAATTTCTGCTGTTTGCCTTTCGGCTGGAAATGGAACCAGAAGGCACAAACACGCCGATCGGTTAAAGGCGATGGAAACTCCCAATCACATTGCCCCTGGCCTAACAATTGAATGACGGTTTTCTCAATCTTCGACTGCGATCTGGTGATTAATCGTTGCGCCAAAGTCGGATTGATAGTTTCACCTGCAAAGTCTAAATCTTCAGAATAGCGATACCCCCCATAAAGCAGATGAATACTCGTTCCCCCTTGGAAACATATCCATTGACTCTCAGGGATAGCAAAAAGAGCATCTAGGACAATGAGGTGGAATACTTCAGCTACAACCGTACTAAGCGGAAGTCCTTGCTCACGTGCCTTTTCGTATAAGATAGGCCATAACATCACATTTCCCTTTATAGACAATATTGTCCACTTATGGAAATATAATAACGGCGCTTACAAAAGTCAACTCTAATTCGCTTATTTGAACCGATACGCCCCCACTATTCCTTGAGGTCTTTCCTATTTTGGTGTGGTTTCTCTACCACCCAGGTAGAAGCCCTGAAGGCATAAGTCAGAGATTGCTTCGCTTCGCCCGCAATGACGGGCAAGGGAAGCTGCTTAGGGAGGGGGTTTCAGCCCTATCCCCACAGGTTTTCTACCCCCGCAAAATGGGGCTTTACCCCAGAGGGCGATCCCCACTAAAGTGCGGTCGAACCTCTGGTCACTCAGGTAAATCCTCAACGGTAAGTCCTGCCTTTTCCAATATATGGTGGAGGGTTCCCCTTTTTAACTCCTTGCGAAAGGGGAGAATCACTGTGATATCCCCCTCCGAGTTACGCATATAGATATGATTTCTCCGGCGACCCACCACTACAAAACCAACTTTACGGAGAGCCTTAATAGCTTGTCTGCTGGAGATTATTCGATTCATACTCTCTCCTCCACTCCTCTCATGAAGATCCCCTGGGCTTTGATTTTATTCCGTTCAATTTCTGAAGCCCTTCGAGCCAGCAGAGAATGGCTTCTTTGGCGTTTTTAAACGCCTCTTCTTCCGTATCGCCCTGGGTATAACAGCCATCTAGGGCTGGTACCGTTACATTATATCCACCTTCCTCCGCTGCTTCTAAGATTACATTAAATTTCATAACAAATCCCTCCGGATAATTTGCTTTCAAACCAGGCTTTACCTTCTGGAAACCCATCTGTTCCCCTTGATGTAGAACCGCCAGTGCTTATCCTTTCCCCCGGATACCCCTACCCGTGAGGAGGAGCAGATCTCACCCACCTCCTCACCCCTATCCTCAATATAAAGCCTATCTCCACAAAGATCTATCCCGTTCAGGGAACCATCAATCCCCAGGGCCAGACATAACCTCCCCGGCCCATTGGTCAGTTCCCTTCTTCGGCCCCTTCTCCTAAGCATTAGGGCGAGGCCATCTGCGGGCTCCAAGGCCCTGATGAGCACAGCGGCCGGGAAGCCTTCAGGCTCGGTAACCACATTCAGGCAGTAATACATCCCATAAATGAAGTAGATATAGGCGTAACCCGGGGGGCCAAACATCAATCTGTTCCGCGGAGTATATCCAAACCTGGCATGGGAGGCCTGATCGCCAGAACCAATATAGGCCTCTGTTTCCACAATCCTTCCAGAGATGATCCCACCCTCTGTGCGATGGATGAGGTGCTTACCTAAGACACCCTTGGCTACAACCAAGGTGGGAGATGAATAGAAGTCCCGATTAAGCTTGCCCATAAAACATAAAGAGAAATGGCCGGGGGTTACCCTCCGACCATCCTTAGAAAGAAACCAGACTACCCACGACGGAAATTGCGCAAGAATTGGTTGGCTTGGGCAAGGAATTCATCACAATCCACCTCAAATTTGGTCATTCGAGAGAGCTCCCGCTTAAACTTCGTTGATCCCTCCCTTTGCTTCTCCTTTATGGCATTGGTCAAGGAGACAAATCTCTTCTTTAGGTTCTCCCCCCTCCTCTGCAGTACCCTGTCCTTCCCCTTCAGAGAGGCCACTATCTCTAAGAAGGAGCTCTTCTCTAACTTGGAGGCCAGTCTCCGATGAGCCTCCAACAAAAGGTCAATATCCCCCATTGGTTAGCCCCCCTCTCCTTGGTTGGCCTTCTTGAACATCTCCCTTGCCTTTTCCCCCATATTCACCTTGCTGTAGAGGATACCTAAATACCAGTATCCCCTCCGGTAGTGCGGATAATCCCTGATGAGCTTCTCGTATGCCTCAATGGCCTTCTCCTGCATATCTGCCATATAGTAGGCTTTGGCTAAGTAGAATCGGCTTTCAGAATGATCGGGGGAGAAGGAGATGGCCTTTTCCAGCTCTGGCACAGCCTGGCTATATAACCCCTTTTTGAAGTAGACCGCCCCCAGATTGAAGTGAAGCTCACCATTTTCGGGGTCGATCTTTACCGCCCTCTTCAGCTCGGTAATTGCTTTGTCAAAGAGGCCTCTCTCCGCATAGGTGGCTCCTAAGTTACAATACGCCTCCACACAACCCGGAGCGAGCTGAAGGACACGTTTGAACTCCTCCACTGCCTTCTCGAAGTTTCCCGTCCGGTCTAAGGCTAAACCCAGGTTATTCCTGGCCTTGATGTGGTGGGGGGAAATCTCCAAAACCTTCTTGTATTCGGCTATGGCCTGTTCGTATTTCCCCTCCTGAAATAGCCTCTTACCCTCCTGGTAATGGACCTCCTCCTCTGCTTTCCTCGTTCCCCTCATATCAGATCCCTCTCCCAGTCCTCATCAGAGACCTCCGGTCCGAGTACAGTAAGAAAAAACCTTGAGGAGGAAAGATATTCCCGGGCTACAGAGATTACCATATCTTTCTCTACTTGCTCAATCTCCTTTAAAGTCCTGTTCAAAGAGAGGTACTTCCCTAAGAAGAACTCCAACTGAGCCAGCCTCTCCATCCGCGCAGTGGTGCTCTCCCAAGAGAGCACCATCGCCCCCTTCAGCCTCGACTTGGCATAGGCAAATTCCTGGTCGGTTATCCCCTTGGTAACCAACTCCTCCAGCTCGGAGATAACCAGCTTTAAGGCCTCCCTGGCTTTCTTATGGTTAGCCCCCAAATATATCCCAAAGACCCCTGTGTCCCGGAAGAAATCGATGAAGGAATAGATGTTATAGGCAAGTCCGTTCCTTTGTCTCACGGTCTGAAAGAGGCGAGAGCCCATCCCATCACCCAAGATATTGTTTAGAAAGAGAAAAGGATACCTCCGCTGATCAGAAAAGGGAAAGGCAGGTGCCCCTAAAACTATATGGGTCAAGGATGTGTTCCTTTCCATCACCTCAAGCCTCTTCGATGAAGGGGGAGGGGGACCATCGCGTTGGGGAAGTGGGGAGGTGGAAATGTGGAAGGACTCCTCAACCAAGGAGAGGAGTCCTTCATGATGGAGGTTGCCAGCAGCGGCAACAACTACCTTACCAGGGATATAGTTTCTTCTCATAAAGCTCAGTAAATCCTCCCTGCTTAAAGAGGAGACCGTACCACTATTTCCCAGAATGAACTCCCCCATAGGGTGGCCATCCCAGAGAAGCTTGATGAAGTTATCCACCACCAGCTCACTGGGGGAATCCTCTAAATCCCTTATCTCCTCAAGGATAACCCCACGTTCCTTTTCTAATTGGTTGGGGTCAAAGAGGGAGTTCTGGATGAGGTCGGAGAGGACATCCAAGGCCAGGGGCAGATACTCATCCAAGACCCTAGCCAAATAACAGGTGCTCTCCCTGCTGGTAAAGGCATTTAACTGCCCACCTACCGATTCCAGCGATTTAGCGATCTCCTCGTCAGACCTCTTCCTTGTCCCCTTGAAGAGCATATGCTCTATGAAATGGGAGATCCCCGCTTGACCAGGGGGATCGTCCCGGGAGCCCACGTCCACCCAAACCCCTAAGGAGATGGACCTTACCCAGGGGATCCTTTCGCTGAGCACCCGCATACCATTGGGAAGTTTGCTCTTCCGCACCTTATCTCCTCTTCTCTCGAGGAAGAAGGGCCTTCCTGCTTAACCTAATCTTTCCCTGCGCATCTATCCCCGTCACTTTGACCAGCACCTTATCCCCCACCTTGAGGACATCTTCGACTCGACCAATCCGTTTGTGATCGATCTCCGAGATGTGGAGAAGCCCTTCCTGTTGGGGAAGTATCTCCACAAAGGCTCCAAAGTCTACAACCCTCTTCACCGTCCCCTGATAGGAGCGGCCCACCTCTGGTTCCTCGATGATCAAATCTATTAGTTCCTTCGCCCTCTTTCCCGATGCTTCATCCGTAGCCGCAATAGTAATTGTGCCATCATCCTCTATATCGATCTTGGCCTGACTCTCTTCAATTATCTTCCGAATCATCTTTCCACCAGGGCCAATTATCTCCCCTATCTTCTCCTGGGGGACTCTAAAGCTGGTTATCCGAGGAGCGTAGACGGAAAGCTGGGGACGAGGACGAGAGATGGTCTGATCCATAATCTCTAAGATCTTCAACCTGGCCTGTCGCGACTTCTCCAAAGCCTTCCAGAGGATCTGGGAGCTCACCCCTTCTATCTTCACATCCATCTGAAACCCCGTTATCCCCTCTTTAGTTCCGGCCACCTTGAAGTCCATATCCCCGCAATGATCCTCTGCCCCTAAGATGTCGGTGAGAACAACCCAGTCCTCCCCCTCTTTTATCAGCCCCATAGCCACCCCGGAGACGGCTGTCTTTATGGGCACACCAGCATCCATCAGGGAAAGGCTCCCCCCACATACAGTAGCCATCGACGATGAACCATTGGATTCTAAGATGTCCGAAACTATCCTTATCGTGTAAGGAAATGCCTCATCCGAAGGTATGACTGGCTGGATAGCCCTCTCCGCCAAGGCGCCGTGGCCTATTTCCCTCCTTCCCGGACCCCTTATCGGCTTTACCTCCCCCACACAAAAAGGAGGGAAATTGTAGTGGAGCATATAGCTCTTCCAGGACTCACCTTCCAGGTCGTCGATCTTCTGCTCATCCATCTTTGTACCCAGGGTGGTGACTACCAGGCTCTGGGTCTCCCCTCTGGTAAAGAGGGCTGAACCATGGGTACGGGGGAGAACGCCTACCTCACAACTTATCGGCCTGAGGTCATCTGGACCCCTTCCATCGATCCTCAGCCCTTCCTTGAGCAACCTCCTCCGCAAATCCCTCTTCTCTATCTCGGCGATTAGCGCCGCAATCACCCTTTCCTCTTCTGGGAACCTGTCGGCAAGTTTTTCAACAGTATCCTTGATTATCTTGTTGAGCGCTTCCCCCCTTTCCAACTTCCGGGGAATGATGTTCGCCTGGCTTACCCTCTCGGCGGCAAGCTCCTCAACGGCCTCCAGAAGATCCTTATCCACCGGGGAAGGTGTAAACTCCCTTTGTGGCTGTGCACATTGCTGGGCCAGTTCAGATTGCATCTCGATTATCTGGCCGAGGGCCTCCCGGGCAAAGTCCATACCCCCCAAAAGCACCTTCTCCGAAACTTCCCGGGCCGAACCTTCCACCATTATAATGTCGTCCTTTGTTCCAGCGACGACAAGGTCTAATTCAGAAGACTCCAGTTGGGAAAAGGTGGGGTTTAAGCAATATTCTCCACCTATTCTTCCTACCCTCACCGCTCCCACCGGTCCATGGAAGGGGAGACCAGAAAGGGTAACCGCTGCTGAGCCACCAATCATCCCTAAAATATCCGCGTCGTTCTCCTGATCAGAGGAGAGCACGGTGACCACAATCTGGATCTCGTAGGGGTAATCAGGAGGGAAAAGGGGCCTTAAAGGGCGATCAACCAATCGGGCACTAAGGGTTTCCTTCTCCCTGGGCCTCCCCTCCCTTTTAAAGAATCCGCCGGGAATCTTACCCGCGGCATATGCCTTTTCTCGATATTCGACGAAAAGGGGTAAGAAACCCCTCTCATAGTCTGGTTCCTCTGAGATCACCACTGTGGCCAAGACGACCGTATCGCCATACCTAACCGTTACCGCGCCATCGGCCTGTTTGGCCACTTGGCCCGATTCGATAACTAACTTCCTCCCCCCCAACTCCCTTTCCGCTTTGTAAACCATTTATAAAACCTCCAATTATTTCCGTAACTTTAACTTCTTTACCAAGCTAAAATACCGCTCAGGATCTTCCCTTTCCAGATAGGCAAGGAGCCTCTTCCTTCTTCCCACCATCTTTAGCAACCCCCTACGGGAATGATGATCCTTCTTGTGCATCCTAAAGTGATGGATCAACCCATTTATCCTGGTGGTCAAAAGGGCGACCTGAACCTCCGCCGATCCCGTATCTGAAGGATGCAAGCCGAATTTCTTAATTAGCTTGGCCTTTTCTTCCTTTTCTAAGGACAATTTGACCTCCTTTAACCTTTATGTCAGCTCTTAAGCCGGGTTAGACCTAATCCCAGGTGTGGCCGGGAGAAACTTTTACCACTGAATTAAAGCACCTCTATCTTTTAAAACTGTCTCATCAGATACAGAATTTAATAGATCTCTAAGCGGAATGACTCATCAAATCTTTGGCCTTTTTTGTCCCGAAATAGGCCAATGCCTCCTCCTCATCCTTTGTTAGCTGAGCCAGGAGGTCTTCTGGATGAGGGAAAAACCTCTCCTCCCTTATCCGCCGATATACCTCCAGTTCAATATTTAATCCATAGAGGTCTTCACCTTCATCAATGAGATAGACCTCCACCCTCCTCTCCCCCTTTCCAAAGGTAGGCCGCTGGCCCACATTCATCAGACCCATCCTCTCCCTTTGGGCAAACCGTGCCTTGACTATGTAAACCCCATCCGGAGGAAGTAGCTTCCGAAAATACGGGGAAAGGTTAGCAGTAGGAAAGGAAAGCAACCTCCCCCTCATCTCTCCCCTGACCACCGTACCGGTAAGAGGATATGGATGACCTAACATATTCAGGGCACTGGTGAAATCGCCCTTCGGGGAGATGGTCTGCCGGATCCTGGTGCTGCTGATCGGGGCACCGGAAAAGCTCATCCTCTCCACCACCTCGACCCTAAACCCATGCCTTCTCCCCATCCTTCGCAGGAAACCGAGCCTTCCCCTCCTCCTCTGTCCAAAGGCATGGCTCGGCCCCACAACAACCTCCTGGGCTTGTAAAAATCCGACCAGGAACTTCTCGATGAACTCCTCTGGTCCCCAGCTACTAAAGTGAGGGGTAAAGTTAATGACCAAACAAAGGTCCACCCCTAATCTCTCCAATAGCCTCAGCTTCTCCTGCTTGGTCGTCAGCACAAGGGGGGCGGTCGCTGGGTCGATCACCCATTGGGGATGGGGATGAAAGGTAACGACTACTGAGGGGCAGCGATAGAGGCTGGCCCTTTTCAATAGCTCACCGATGATGGCCTGATGCCCGCGGTGAAGTCCGTCAAATGTCCCTACCGTCACTACGGGGGCGGAGACCGAGGGTGAGTCACCTGGATATGAGTATACCTCCATTCAGCAGAGAACCCTTAGATAGGAGGCTTCAAAGCCCCCCTTTTCATCAATATCGGCAGTGGCCAAAAGGAGGGCAAGAAGATTCCCTCCTTCATCCAAGAGTTTAATCCTTTCCCCCTTCTTTACCCTCTGGGGAAGGGATAAGATTTCCCTCTCCCGCAAGGGGAGGCCCACCCTTACTCGCTCACGGGAAGAATTGCGGACCCTCACCTCCTTAAAGTCAGGAAGGGCATCCTCCATGGGGATGACGAAATCCTCCCATCTCCCCTCCTGCACTAGTTCGCTGATCCGGGAAGGGGAAAGGGATTCTTCCACCCTGAAGTTTTCTATGCGAGTACGCACCAGTTTTGTCAGATGAGCATGGGTGCCCAACCGTTCACCAATATCAGAGGCCAAAGACCTAATATAGGTACCGGAGGAACAAACTACTTCTATCTCCATATAAGGAGAGGAGAAATCCCTTAAGTCGATCCGTTTGATCGTTACCCTTCGCGGCGCAAGCTCCACCCCTTCCCCTCTCCTGGCCAATTCATAGAGCTTTTTGCCATCCCTCTTGAGGGCGGAAAATTGAGGTGGCCTCTGCCATATCCTCCCCATAAAATCCCCTATAACCTCCCTCACCCTTTCCTCCTCTAAATCGCCTACAGGAGCCTCAGCAATTACCTTCCCGGTGAGGTCACCGGTATCCGTCTTGGCACCAAGCTTGAGGAGGGCCCTATATTCCTTCTCCCCTTGGAGATAAGGAAATAACTTGGTGGCACGGCCAAAACAGACCAGGAGGACCCCTTGGGCAAAGGGATCTAAGGTTCCCGTATGGCCAACCTTGGATGCCCTGAGAAGGGGTTTTAAATAGGAACAGACATCATAGGATGTCCATCCCTCTGGCTTATATACATTGAGCAGGCCTGCCTGAGGCCTCACCCCCCTCCCCCTACCTGGCGGAGGAGATCCAAAATATGTGCCCCATACTCAATGGAATCATCAAAGATGAAGCTTACCTGAGGGGTATATCTGAGCCTAATCCTTTTGCCCAACTGGGCTTGAATAAAATTCCTGGCCCGCCTCAATCCTTCAATAGCTGCCTTCCGCTGAACCTCGCTACCCAACACACTGAAATAGGCCTTGGCATACCTAAGATCTGGAGAGACCTTGACCAGGGTGATGGTAACAAAACCTATTGAGCTATCTTTCAGCTCATTTTCGATTATATCCCCGATCTCCTCCTTAAGAAGTCTCCCCACCCTTTGACATCGTCTGCTTTCCATTAACGTAACTCAATCGAGGAATTTAAGATTTGTACCCTTCCATCCTCCTCTAAAGCCCTCTCCACCTTAGCCAGAACCTGATGCACGTAGCCCGAACCGTTAGAGAGAAAGGCTACCCCCAGGGTAACCCTTTGCCAAAGCTCTAAGCCATCGAGCTCACAGATAGAGACATTGTACCTTCTCCTTACCCTCTCCTTCAACCCCTTAATTACCTGCCTCTTGGCCTTTAGGGACTGGCTGTGCGGCAGGAAAAGGTCTATCCTCAATATCCCCACAACCATCTCTTACAGCTTCCTCTTCACCTCCTTCTCCTCGTAGGCCTCTAATATATCCCCTTCTTTGATGTCGTTTAATCCCTCAATCCTGATGCCACACTCATAGCCTGAGCCCACCTCCCTCACATCCTCCTTAAACCGATGCAAAGAGGATATCTCCCCCTCAAATATCAGCTTCTCTTCCCTCCTTACCCTCACCTTACACCCCCTCCTCACTACACCCTCTTTCACATATGAGCCAGCAATGGTTCCCACCTTGGAGGAGTGAAATGTCGCCCGCACCTCTGCCAGACCAAGGGGAACCTCCACCCTCTCTGGCTCCAACATACCCTCCAATGCTGCCTTGACATCTTCCTCTGCCTCATAGATCACATCATAATACCGAATATCCACCCCCTCCTTGGCGGCAAGTTCCATAGACCTTAGATCCGCCCGCACATGGAAACCAATGATAACTGCCTCTGAGGCGGCGGCCAAAAGGACATCTGAAGTATTGATCGTCCCTACCCCCCGATGGATAACCATCACCTTCACCTCTGATGTGGAGAGCCTCTCTAAGACATCGCTCAAAGCCTCAACCGAGCCGTCAACATCGCCTTTGATGATTATCTTCAGTTCCTTTATCTGGCCGCTCTTTATGTAATCATAAACATCGACTAAAGTTACCCTCCTCACCCTCCGATAAGCCTCCTCCCTGTGGATCTGTTGCCTCTTTAGGCTGATCTCCTTTGCCTTCCTCTCATCGGAGACTACATGAAAGGATTCACCGGCTTGAGGAAGGCCTTCAAATCCCAAGACCTTTACAGGGGTGGAAGGAGGGGCCCCCTTTAATCTTTTCCCTCTCCCATCGATCAAGGCCCGCACCTTCCCGCAGGTAATTCCACAGACAAAGGGATCACCTAAGCTAAGGGTACCGTTCTGCACTAAAATAGTGGCCACAGGCCCCTTGCCTAAATCCAATTTCGACTCCACAACAACCCCAGTGGCCCGGGCCTGAGGGTTGGCCTTCAGTTCCAATAGCTCAGCCTGAAGAAGAAGCATCTCCAAGAGCTTATCCACACCCTCCCCCGTCTTAGCCGAAACCTCTACTGCCACCGTCCTCCCCCCCCATTCCTCCACCACTAAGCCCAACTCGGAGAGCTGCCTTTTCACCCTCTCCGCGTCCCCCTGGGGGAGGTCGATCTTATTTATGGCCACCACTATAGGAACACCAGCAGCCCTCGCATGGTCGATAGCCTCCACGGTCTGCGGCTTAACACCATCATCAGCAGCCACCACCAAGACCACCAAGTCCGTGATCTGCGTCCCCCGCGCCCTCATTGCAGTAAACGCCTCATGTCCCGGAGTATCTAAAAAGACTATCCTTCCGTTGGGGAGCTCAACTTCATAGGCCCCAATGTGCTGAGTTATCCCCCCTGACTCTCCAGCAATGATGTTGCTCTTCCTGATGTAGTCCAGAAGGGATGTCTTCCCGTGATCGACATGGCCCATCATAGTGACTACCGGAGCCCTTGGTTCCTCAGCCCCAGGAGAGGCCTCCTCCTCTTCCTCCAGCAGATCTGCCCCATATTCATCGAGTTGCCTCACCTGAAATCCAAATTCGTCAGCCACCATCTCAATAGTCTCTATATCCAACCTCTCGTTTATGGTAACCAGAAGGCCCATCTCCATACATTTGCTAATCACATCAGTTGGCTTTACCCCCATCTGCTGGGCCAACTCAGCCACGGAGATAAATTCGGAGACCCTCACCTCCCTTAACTCCTCCTCACCACCCTTTCCCACCTCCTGGCGGCGTTTCCTCCTTTTAGGAAGCTTGGCGGCCATCTGAGTAAGGGTTTTCTTTATATTCTCCTCTACTTCCTTCTCGTCTACCTTTCTTCTCTTGGTTGGTCTCTTTCCCCTGCGGGGGGGGGCGGCCCGAAATACTGGTTTTCCTTTCTTCTTTTTCTTAACCGCTTTCTTCGCCTCTTCCTTGCTCCGGCGAGCCTCAATAAGTTTCTTCTTCCGTTTATATTCCCTCTTGACTGCCTCTTTCTCCTCGCTAAACTTCCTCTCTATCGCCTCAAGCATATCCTCATTGACCAAGCTCATTGGGCTTTTCACCTTAAAGTCAAGCTCATGAAGGATATTAAGAAGGGCCTCACTGGAGACATCATACTTTCTGGCAATTTCATATACCCTTTTATCTTTCGCCAATTACACTACCTCCTTCCGCTTCAAACTCTGCTGCCCGGGCCAAGATCGACTCCGCCCGTTGCCGGCCAATCCCTGGGATGGAGGTTAATTCCTCCACCTTCTTGTCCTGGAGATCATATAGGGTCTCTATACCAGCCGATCTCAACTTCTCCGCAAGCTTCGGGCCTATTCCGGGGAGTTGGTCTATGCTTACAGCCAAAAGGCGTTCCTTTTCCATAAGCTGTGCGTAACGGGACTGGCTAAGGATGTCGATCTTCCATCCGGTAAGCTTGGCAGCCAATCGAGCATTCTGGCCAGATTTGCCTATGGCTAAGGAGAGTTGGTCATCATCAACTACTACCCTTACCTTCTTCTCTTCTGGGTAGACATCGCTGTGCTTAACCTTTGCTGGGCTCAAGGCATTACTCACAAAGATAGCTGGATCAGGGTTCCAATGGACGATGTCTATCCTTTCGTTCCCTAACTCCCTCACTACATTCTGCACCCGCGAGCCCTTTACCCCTACACAGGCCCCCACCGGATCAACCCGGGCATCAGCCGAGGCCACAGCTATCTTCGACCTTGAACCAGGTTCCCTGGCTACAGCCTTTATCTCCACAATCTTTTCGTAGATCTCCGGAACTTCCAATTCAAAGAGCTTAACCAAAAATCCAGGGGCGGTGCGGGAAAGCCTTATCTGAGGTCCTCTGGAGGAACGCTGCACATCCAGGACATAACTCCTCACCGTATCCCCTTGTCTATACCTCTCCTTCTTTAGCTGTTCGGAAGGAGGGATTACCCCCTCACTGCGGCCTAAGTTAATGATTATCGCCCCTCGATCCATCTGCTGGACTGTCCCGGTAACGATCTCCCCGATCTTAGCCTGGTAATCCTCAAAGATCTTGTCCCTCTCCACTTCCCTGATCCTCTGCATAAGCACCTGTTTAGCGGCCAAAATGGCATTCCTGCCAAAATCGGAGAGGGAGAGTTCCACCCTTACCTCCCCCCCTAATTCAACCTCCGGGTCTATCTCCTTAGCATCTTGGAGGGCTATCTGAAGGTTTGGCTTCTTTACCTCCTCCACTACCTTCTTCACGGCAAAGATGTCTATCTGTCCACTGTTCTGGTTGACATTGACCTCTATGTTCTCAGAGCTACCAAACATCTTCTTGGCGGCCAGAAGAAGGCCTGCCTTCAAGGTCTCTAAGACCATGCTCATATCTATGCTTTTTTCCCTGGTTATCTGCCTCAGGGCCTCTGCTATCTCCAGATTAGACATTTAGATCTTCACCTCTAAGTTTGCCTTGGCAATTAGTTCCCACCGCAGAAGTACCTCCCTTGCTCCCACCTTGAGGAGAAGTCCTTCGGGCTGGGCCTCAAGGATCCTTCCCCGCCAGACCTGACTCCCTTCGTAAGGACGGTGGAGGGTCACCCTCACTTCTTCTCCCCTATTCCGATCAAAATCAGAGGATTGGGTTAGGGGACGATCCAGCCCTGGGGAGGAGACCTCCAATGTATAGGGCCCAGGCAGAGGATCCTCGGTGTCTAAGAGATCAGAGAGGCTCCTGTTTACTAGGACACAGTCATCCAGGCTCACCCCTCCCGGCTTGTGGATGAGCACCCGTAAAAATTTCCGCCCTGAGCCCCAGAGTTTGACCTCCACCAGCTCGAATCCCAGGCTCTCCACCCGCGAACTAACCAACTCCTTAACCCTTTCCCCTAAATTCATCGCTCCCCCATACCAAAAAAGTGGGCATCCACCCACTCTCTGGAGAGGAATATACGAAAAGACAGCGGATTATGCAAGGGATTTTTCTAAGATTACTCCTGTTACCCCTTCTGCCTCCGCAACCTCCTCCTTGCTTCCATCAACCTCTTTCTCTTCTCCTCACTTGGTTTCTGATAAAATCTCCTCTCCTTCAACCCCCTAAGTATCCCCTCCCTCTGGCAAAGATGCCGAAATCGGCGCAATGCCCTCTCAAATGACTCATTGTCACGAACTTTAACTTGGACCAAATAGATCAGCTCCTTTAATTTTTTTTACTTCCTAAAACCAATATAAAGTCAATCCTAAACTTTGTCAACAGATTTCTCCAGCCTCCCGATAAAGGGCAATTACTTTCCTTTCCGCTTCTTCCATCCCCTCTTCCATATCCAGCCAGTTAACCCCCTCCTCCCCTCTAAACCAGGTGAGCTGCTGTTTGGCATAACGGCGCGTTCTTCGCTTGATGAGTTCCTTGGCCTCCAGAAGATCGATCTCCCCTTTAAGATAGGAGATTATCTCCTTGTAACCTGGGGAACGGAGTGGACCAAGCTCCGGGGATAAGCCTCTGTCCAATAACCCTCTTACCTCATCCACCAACCCCCTCTCCATCATTTCCTCTACCCTCTGGTCAATCGACTCATATAACCTCTTTCGCTCCAGCCTCAGGCCAATCTTCAAAGGGGAGAAACTCGCTTTACTCGATACCCTTTCATCCTGAAGCTGGGAAAACTGGCGGTGGGTAAGCAGCCAAACCTCCAGGGCTCTCACTGTCCTCACCAGGTCCCTTGGTGAAATCCGCTTTGCTCCTTGGGGGTCAACCCTGAGGAGGAGGCCGTGGAGATACTCCCTTCCCCGCTTTTGGGCTATCCTTACCAACCTCGCCCTTAGGCGAGGGGAAGGTGGTAGATCTGGCATCAGCCCCTCAATCAAGGCCCTGATATAGAACCCACACCCACCCACTACTATGGGGACCCTTCCTCTCTGGAAGATGGAATCTATGACCTCCCTCGCCAACTGGGAGTAAAGGTAGGCATTGAACGGCTGAACAGGATCAAGGATATCCAAGAGGTGATGGGGAACAGCCTCTCTGTAATGCAAAGGCGGCTTTGCTGTCCCGATATCCATCAGCCTGTAGATCTGCCGAGAATCGGCGGAGACGATCTCCCCATCCAAGGCCTGAGCAACCCTATACCCCAGCTCGCTCTTTCCGCTAGCCGTGGGACCTAAGATTACCGGAACAACTCCTTTCACCTCCCAAACCTTCTATTCAACTCCTCTAAGCTTAGTTTGATCACCGTAGGACGACCATGGGGGCAGAAATAAGGGGTCTTGGTGGCAAAAAGGCTATCGAAAAGGTTGCTCATCTCCGGTGGGGTAAGTTTGTCTCCGGATTTAATTGCCCCGCGACAGGCATATGATTTGGCAAACTCATCCCTCCCCTGAGGGCGACCCTCCTCCATCAACTGATCTAAGATCCCCTTGACTAACTCCCCTCCCTCACCCTTAACCCCTGCCGGAACGGCCTCTATTAACAAGGCTTGGCCCCCAAAGGGCCTAAGCTCGAAGCCAAGCATCTTAAAATCTTCCTGATGTTCCTCCCAGAGGGAAAATTCAACCTGGCTAAGCTCGATGGTTTGGGGAAAGAGGAGCCTCTGTCCAGTGGCCCGTTCACCTCTGAGATTGCGCAAAGCCCTTTCATAAAGCACCCTCTCATGGGCCGCATGTTGATCCATAATAAGAACCCCCCCCTTCGTCTCGGTGAGGATGTAGAGGTTGTGCACCTGCCAGAACTCAATATGGAGCTCCTTTCCGGATTCCTCCCCTGCTGGAGGCTGTTCCCGCTCCTTGCGGGTCAAAGGGAGACTAACCTGGGTCATGCGGCGATTTAGATAGCTGGCCACTGCCTCTTCCACTCGACTTTCCCTCTGGGGGGAAGAGATGTGGGCACCTCTCCCCAGCGTAGCCTTCACTGCCTGCGCTAGGGTATCGTGCACCCAACCTCCCTCCGAGAACTTCACCTCCCTTTTCGTGGGATGGACATTGACATCGACCAGCTTGGGGTTCACCTCCAAGAAGACAACAGCCACAGGATAATTGCCGGGGAGGAGAAGGTTACCATAGCCCTGAAGAAGGGAGTGGCTGAGCAGTTTGCTGGTAATTGCCCTTCCGTTGACAAAAAACCGCTGATGCCTCCCTGAGGGGCGAGAAGCTTTCGGGGAGGAAATAAACCCTTCTATCCTTAAATCTTCCTCCTGATGAAAAAGGGGTAAAACTTGATTTCCAAACCTGGCCCCCCATATCTCCTTTACCCTCTCCCCCTTTCCCTGGGCTTGAGAGTAGCTAAAAACCTCCCTCCCGTCCTGTAAATATTGAAGGCAAAGTCCCGGATAGGCAAATAGGTAGTTATAGAGCAGATCTATTATCTGCCTATATTCCGCGGAAAGGCTCTTGAGGAACTTCCTGCGCACAGGGGTATTGAAGAAGAGGTTTCTCACCGTTACCGATGTCCCTTCCGGCGCCCCCACCTCCTTGACTTCCCTCACCTCTCCCCCAATAGCCTCTACAGAAGTTCCGGAGAGGGAACCCCTCTGTTTGGTAACCAGGAGCACTTGGGAGACCGCAGCTATGCTGGGCAGCGCCTCTCCTCTGAAGCCCAAAGTGGAGATGGACCAAAGGTCATCTGGGGAGGATATCTTTGATGTGGCATACCTTTTAAAGGCCAAAATTGCATCTTCCCCCTCCATCCCCTCCCCATCATCCCTCACCCTGATCAGCTCCCTCCCCCCTCCCCTCACCTCTACCCTTATCCTCCTGGCCCCCGCATCAATGGAATTGTCCATCAGCTCCTTGACCACCGAAGCTGGCCGTTCGATCACCTCCCCGGCTGCTATCTTCTGCACCAGTTGGGGAGGTAGAACCTTTATCTTCCTATCCATTCTGCCTTTTTAGGAATTAGCGGCCCCCAAAAACTCTAATCAGTGGAGTCCATCCTCGGCCTCAAAACTTGAGGCAATTTTAAGAGGTTGCCTTATGAAGAAAATAAGAAACCACCCTTTAGCTGTCAACTGAAATAGTGGGCAGGAATCTCTTGCCTGGCATCGAAATGCCCTCAGGTTCCCGTTCCACAAGGTGCCGGAGAGCTTCACCCCTCTACCACAATGGTCTCCGTACAATACATTAAGCGGCCAGATTAGAAATCTGACCGCTTAATTAAAAAGCGGGGTCGACCGGACTTGAACCGGCGATCTCTGGCTTGACAGGCCAGTGTGTTAACCAACTACACCACGACCCCAGAAGATGGGAAAGTTTAGACACCGCTTAGCGGGTAAAAAGATACCACATTTTTTCCCATTTGGCAAGACCTTTTTCCAGTTGAGCTCCGTCAAGGGGAGATGGGCGATACTGGATTCGAACCAGTGACCTTCTGCTTGTAAGGCAGACGCTCTCTACCAACTGAGCTAATCGCCCTGGATAGTAATCGCACTCCGCTCGCCCACTTCTCCATAGGGACTCCCCCTTGGCGCTGCACAATCTTCCCCCGAGGCGGGTTGCTCTGCCCACACCCCCTTAAAGGAACATATCCCTGGCAAGCATCTCCCTCCCCTGCGGAATTTCTCAGTAGTTCCGCAGGGCCTCAGTTAGGAAACCTCAGCTTTTTTCTTTGTCCCCAACTTTTTCGGTCTCTTCTTCCCTCGAGCCACAATGGCAATTGGGATGATCACACAGTAAGCGGCAACAAGAAGAATGGGAGCCAGGGTAATAGACCCCATATCTAAGGCAATATAGCCTATCAACATGACAACAATTCCAATGGCAAAAAGGGTTCTGTTCCGGGAAGTGAAGAGTTCACCAACCTTGGGTTTCTTAAGCTGAGGTTTTTTCTCCTGTTTCTGAGGAGCTTTTTGAGCCTTTAGTTTGGCCATAGGTCAAAATTTAAGTCCTCGTTGGTCAAAAGTCAAGAAGAAAAAGCAATTCACCTGGCTGATGACCCCACATGGTAACCACCCTGGATAGATTCTCTCTCTTTCA
>JAOZPP010000106.1 GCA_029932675.1 bacterium | reverse complement strand
TCTTCGCCTAAAGGCGAGGGTTTTTCTCCCATTCCCCGAAGGGGACAATAAAACTTGGGCGCCCCTCTGATCATCTGGTAATAGGTCATTGAAGAACCTCCTACTGGTGCCCATATTAATAGGCTATTCTCAGGGGTTCCTCAACCCTTTTTCGCTATCTCCTCCAGTTCCCTTATCAATTCTTCCTTCATATAGCTCAGACCAATTACTATTCCCAGACCGGTAAGAGCGGATGGATGCGGTGGGGGGGGGGAATTCCCCCACTTCCTACCCTTTCCCTCTTTTCCCTCATCACCTCCCTCCCCTGGACTCCCACCCTGGTTACCATCTGCCAGTACCAATGGCTACAGATTTTGCGATTGACAATCCCCTTGGTTTGGCCTATTTTAACAGAGAATATGGCCAGAAAAGGATTGAAGGCCTACCGCTTTCATCGGGCAGTTCAGGCCTGGTTTGCGGAGCGGTTTGAGGGTCCTACCCCAGCCCAGGCCAAGGGATGGCCACCTATTGGGAGGGGGGAGAACACCCTCATCCTGGCTCCCACGGGATCGGGAAAGACCTTGGCCGCCTTCTTGGCCTGCATAAATCATCTCTTGGAGGGGCTGCTTAAAGGAGATATCCCGCCTGGCGTCCATACCCTCTACATCTCCCCGCTTAAGGCATTAAACTACGACATCGAACGCAACCTCCAGGAACCTCTGGCCGGTATCAAGCACAAGGCTAAGGAGATGGGGCTAAACCTCCCGGAAATCAGGGTCGGGGTGCGTACTGGAGACACATCCCCGGCGGAGCGCCAGAGGATGCTCCGCAACCCACCCCACATCCTGATCACCACTCCTGAATCCCTCCACCTCATCCTCACCTCTACAAAGGCACGGGCGATTCTGAGAACCCTCCACTGCCTTATCGTAGATGAGATTCACTCCCTCTCCCCAAACAAGAGGGGAACATTCTTGGCCATCCTCCTGGAGAGGCTGGAGAGGTTAACCAAGAACCCCCTTCAACGTATAGGGCTTTCGGCAACCCAGAGGCCCTTGGAGGAGGTGGCCAAATTCCTCGGCGGGGGTAAGTGGATGGGAGGGGAGGTCTATCTCCCGCGGTCGGTTAAGCTCGTCGATTGTGGGATGCGTAAGCAACTTGACCTAAAAGTCATCTCTCCAGTCGAGGATATGAAGAACCTTCCCGATGATTCCGTCTGGCCCTCGATCTACAGAAGGCTTCTTCAGCTTATCCTCTCTCACCGCTCGACTCTCATCTTTGCCAACAACCGTCGAGCTGTGGAGAGGATTACCAAAGGGATCAATGATCTTGCGGGATACGAACTGGCCAGGGCCCATCATGGCAGCGTCTCCAAACCCATCCGTCGTCAGATCGAGGCCCAATTGAAGGAGGGCAAACTTCCCGCCTTGGTGGCCACAGCCTCCTTAGAGTTAGGGATTGACATGGGGGCAATAGACCTGGTCTGTCAGGTGGAATCTCCTAAATCCGTTGCTCGGGGACTCCAGAGGGTGGGTAGAGCCGGGCATCTCTATAAGCAGGCAAGCAAGGGGAGGTTCATTCCTAAGACAAGGGCCGACCTTTTGGAGATCGCCGCTATTACCAGGGCTATGCGTTACGGCTTGGTAGCTCCGCTGCGGATCCCCCACCACCCCTTAGACATCCTCGCCCAGCAGATCGTTGCTATGGTGGCCATGGAAGACTGGAAGGTTGATGAACTCTTCCGGTTTGTTCGGCAAGCCTATCCCTACCAGGATCTGCCCTATCCCCTCTTCCTCCAGGTTCTGGAGATGCTCTCCGGTAGGTTTGCCCTGGGGGCCTTCAAGGATTTGAAGCCGCGGATCTCCTGGGATAGGGCAAATGAAATGCTCTACCCCTTGCCCGGATCGCAGAGGGTGGCTATCGTCAATGGGGGTGCCATACCGGAGACTGGTCAATTTGGTTGCTATCTACCCGATGGAACTAAGTTGGGAGAGTTGGACGAAGAGTTCGTTTACGAGGCGAGGATCGGGGATCTCTTCGTCTTGGGTACCAACACCTGGAGGGTAAGGGAGATTGGTATGGATAGAGTGGTGGTTGAACCCGCGCCGGATAGGCTCGCTCAGATGCCCTTCTGGCACGGGGAGTTCTTCTCCCGGGGCTTTGAGCTGGGCGCCTATCTTGGCGCCCTCCTTAGGGAGCTAGAGGCCAGGATTGACCATCCATCGGTGGAGGAGTGGCTTCGGGTTGAGTGTTGCTTAGACGCCAATGCCGCCTCCAACCTGCGGGAATACCTCCTCGATCAGAGGGAGAGGGGAGGGACTATCCCCAATGATCGAACCATTCTGATTGAGGGATTTAGGGATGAGCTAGGTAATCTAAGGTTGGCCATCCTCTCCCCCTATGGGGGCAGGGTGCATTTGGCCTGGAGGTTGGCCCTGTTAGCTCTCTTTCGCCGCAGATGGGGAATCGAGCCTGATTCCCTGCATTCGGATTGGGGTATCCTCTTCCAATTAAGTTCAGATGATATTGGCCCGGCTACAGATCTTATCCTTAGCCTCTCTTCTGACCGGGTGGAGGGGTTGGTCACCGAGGAACTGGCCAATTCTCCCCTCTTTGGCCTTCGTTTTCGTCAGAATGCGGCTCGGGCACTGCTTTTGCCTAAGTTTAAGCCCGGGAGGCGTACCCCCCTCTGGCTCCAGAGGCTAAAGGCCAAGGATTTGCTGGAGATCTGTCGCGGGTATGACTCCTTTCCCATTGTGGTGGAGACCTATCGGGAGTGCCTCCAGGATCAGCTTGGCCTGAAGGAACTGAAGGAGATCCTCTCCCAAATGAGAGCGGGCGCAATCAAGGTCACAGTACGCGATGGTACAACTCCCTCCCCATTTAGCTCTTCTCTCCTCTTTGACTTTACCGCCAAATATATCTATGAATGGGACAGACCCAAACCAGGGGCCAACCCCCAATTGGCCCACGAGCTGCTCGAGAGCCTTCTCCAACCTCATAATCCTCTTTTCGCCACAGAGGCGATTGTTGAGCTGGAGGACCGACTCCAGGGGAAGGCTAAAGGCTACCGGGCCCGCACAGAGGTTGAGCTTGCTGAGCTTTTACGTAGAATGGGTGATCTCACCGAAGCGGAACTGGTGCAAAGAGTAGTGGGGAACCTAAGTGATTTCTTAGACCGACTGAGGCATCAGGGTCGAATTATTCAGGTCTCTATCCCCCGGGTGAGGGAACCCCGTCGGTGGATCCTCACCGAGGATTTCCCCCTCTATCGGGATGGCTTTGGGGCCAGGGTAAGGGGAAACCAACCCCAGAATCTAAACCTGGTAGGGGGGGAGTTCCCACCAGCGGTGGCGCAAAGGATGATCCTTGATCGGATTCTTAGGTCCCATGCGTTCATCGATTTGGAGTGGCTCCTGGACCGCTACCCATTTGAAAGGGACTGCCTCTCAGAAATCCTTCAGGAGCGGGAAAGGGATGGTCACTTGCTGAAGTTTAGCTGGGGTGATCAGGTCAAATGGGCTCCTCCTGACAGGGTGGAACAGGTTCGTCGGCTGACCTTGGTCCATTCCCACCGAGAGGTTAAACCTTCCCCTGTCCACCGCTATGTAGATTTTCTCCTCAAATGGCAACATAGGCATCCCCACGCCAGGCTCTCCGGGAAGGAAGGCCTTATTAGCCTATTGGGGCAGTTAGGGGGGCTCCCCCTTCCGGCAGAGATCTGGGAGAAGGAGGTCTTCGCCCAAAGGGTTAAAGGTTACCAAAGCTCCTGGCTCGACGAGCTCTCTTCCCAAGGGGTTCTGGCTTGGTGGGGTTCCCCTGGAGGTGCTGGAGAGTGGGGAAGGGTCTGCTTTGCCCTGCGGGAGGATTTCCCTCATTTCAGGGGAGCAGTAGGTTGTGCGCGGGCCAAGCCTCAAGATGAGGTTGCTGAATCTTTGATAGGGGTCTTGTCTAAGCGAGGAGCTACCTTCCTTACCGACCTCTCCTTGGAGAGCGGGTTTCCCCCTTCCACTCTGCGGAGGGCCTTGTGGGAACTAATCTGGCAGGGGGAGGTAACCAATGACTCATTTGTGGTGGTCAGGGGGGGAAGGCCTTCTATTCGCCCTTTACGCCAGGGTTATGGAAGAAGGGGGAGATATAGGCCGTTCGGGGGACGCTGGATCTTGCTTCCCAAACCCACCTTTCCCCCTGATTTGGAGCTGTTGGCCCGTCAATTGCTCAAACGATACGGGGTAGTCTTCCGGGAGCTATATGAGCTTGAGGGGTGGGTAATCCCCTGGAGGGAACTTTATCAGATCTTCAGCCGTTTGGAGTGGAGGGGAGAGGTTCACCGGGGTTACTTCGTCCGGGGTTTCTCTGGGGCCCAGTTTGCCCTTCCCCGGGCCGCCGCAGAACTAAAGGGCGACAATTCGGAGGACAACCCCCCTCTGCTCATCAATTCGTGTGATCCAGCGAACCTTTACGGTGCGGCCTCACCCCTCCCCTTGCTCCATCCAGCCAATCCGAGACAGAAGTTCCTGCGTACCCCAAGTAATTACCTCATCCTTCAGGATGGCTTCCCTCTCCTAACCATAGAGGGAAGCAAGCTTACCTCTTGGCAAGAACTCACCACCGATCAGAAAAGGGAAGTCTTGGGCCTTCTCCCCCAGCTCTTGGAGGATGCAGGTGGGCTAAAAAGGCTTCGTTCGCTGAAGGTGGAATACTGGAATGGCCAGCCGGTGAGGAGATCAGAGATCTTTCCTTTGCTCAAGGAGCTTGGTTTTAGGGACGAGTATAAAGCTATGGTCCTCTATCGCAGGTTTTGACCGGTAGGTCGAGCCAGAGATGGTATCTGCTGGCTTCGGCAAATTGAAAACATTGCGGTTACCCGCTCTTCACTTCATTCGTGTTCTATGAACAATTGAGGGAGTAAACCAAAAGGAGGAGTTGAAAGATGAACGCTAAGATGGCTCTTCTGGCTATAGGGATCTTAGTGGCTGCCTTGGTTCTACCGGTTGTCGCCACAGGAAGGGATACGATTGATTCCAAGCTCGGCGAGCCAATGAATAGGTTTCAGCTCATCGATCAGGCGTTTCGGGAGGGGAGGTTGAACTATGAGACCTCAT
>JAOZPP010000105.1 GCA_029932675.1 bacterium | reverse complement strand
CCACATCATTGGTGGCTCTGGTGACCAATCTCCCCACCGGATTCTGATCAAAGAAAGAAAGGGGGAGCTTCTGTAAGTGGGAAAAGACTTTCATCCTCAGATCATATCCTTTAGGCACACCTTTTGCAACCCCTTTTGTTATACCATAATTAGGCATTAATTAACGTTTCGTTGTTTGCATTACTGAGCGATGTTTGGTTCAAGAAAAGTCCTTAAATGGCGACTTAGAATGGGCTACAAAAGGTGTCTCCTTTGCAAACCTACTATAATTAACCACAATGTTTATGGATGGGCTTACTGGCCCCAGATCGGGGGTTGATAGAACGTCTCCGGGTTAGATATGTATGTGCAATCCCTAATTGGGTACTTCTTCTGGAAAACTTTTGGATTTTTAGCACCTTTAGGAACAAGCATGATCATACCCGACTTTCTCTCCGACTGATCTATGAAGAATCTCTGGTCAATTCTAAAATCAAAATAATAGAGATAGGGGCTAATCCAGTTCTTATAGTACCAAATGTGGAGCCCCTTAGAGTTAGACCGAATCTTTAATCCTGGTTTATTCTGGGCGAGAGTCTCTTGAAATTCCACTGCATTAAGCGGTACTCCGTTAATCTCAGGTATGGCATCAAATTGGGCGTCAGCAAACACCCATTTATTAAACTGATTAAGCCATACTTCAGCAACAACATGTCCTGCATTAGAACTAGCGGTTTCCACATCTTCCCGTTTTAAAGCAAGGACACGAGAGGGCATACCAAGGGATCGGGCACATGCGGCAACCACAATGGCATATTCAACACACCTAAACCTCTCTCCCTCAGATGCTTCCTTTAGTATGGTCAGAGGATCGGAGCGCGATGGCATATTAGAGCCACTTTGTTTCCATTGGTCATGGGTCCATTTGACTAATTTTCTCAGTTTTTCATAATCATCCTTAGAACCTGAAACGACTTCTTCAAGCCGGTATTTCGTTCGTAGTTCCACCATACCAGAATCATTCGGATTATCCATTAACATGGTTATGTTAAGGCTCTGCGGGTTATTATCCCATTCGAGCACAGAAGGGGACTTAAAAAATGGACAACCCTCGAAGAGTATAAGGAGAAGTAATAAAACAATAATTGTCCATCCACCAGTAGATCTTTTTATTAAAGTCATTTTTTAAACCTCCGTCAATCTTACCTCATCGAAAAGTTGCGTCCTTACATTTGGTGGGTTTGCTGATATAGCATCGGTGTGGGGTTGAATTTGAGAATTTTCTCAAGGTTTACTTCAAGATGTAATCGATTATCTCCTGACTGAGTTTTTTAAGGTGATCGGCCTTTATCGTGCGCAGGGCCCTCCTCTTTGCCTCCTGGTAGGTGAGATGTCCTTCCCTTCCCTCCTGGGTTAAAGAGGTGATAAGCTGGTCGTTGAGCTTATCCCAGACCTCAAGCTTAAGGATCCAGCGGACGAACTTCCACTTCTGGTCAGAAAATCCGCTTTTCTCCCACTGGAGTCCTCCCTTGACGAGGATATCCTCTGGTTTCCCCTGGGGGGCCACTGAAAGGCCTTGCCCCACCAACGATTCAGTCAAGGCCGCAGATAGTTCCTCCCCATAATCCCCTTCTATGTTCACCTGGATGGATATCCCCCTCAACTCCTCATCAAACCTCCGAACCACCCCCCTTTGGTCATACCCCGGTTCTAACCCCTTCCCCTGGGGGTCAACCACCCTCAGGTCGGAGTTTAAGGCCTCCCGGAGGTTCAATTTATCCATAGCCTTTTTCAGGATTCTTATCCGCGGGAGTTTGCCCACCGCTTTGGTGGCCAGAAGCCCTTCGATCTCTTGATCTAAGCCTATGATCTTCTCCCGCAGAGAGGTTCCCACTTGATCCCTATCCAGAACGGCAAGGGCGTACCACCTTCCCGATTGGGGGTGCTGGTATACCTGGTCTATCCTCACCTGGCTGAGCACCTTCTGAGTGGAGAGATCGGTGGAGGATTTCATTGTGAACTTTTGTTCCTTTACGAGGGTGTTTCTCTGGACGTATTTCTCCCTGCTCTCCTCCTGCGACTTTACCTCCACCCTAAATATCTTAGAGATACCCGCATAGGCACTGGCCTCCGCATCCTTGGCGGTCTCTCCCTCCCCTACGGCAGTGAGATAGAAACTGGGGGGGTATTGGGGGGAGGAGCCGCCAATCCAGGATGGAGGTTCAGAACCTTTTGGTTGGGTTGTTCCGCAACCCAATCCAATAAAGAAAAGGAACAAAAATAGGTTTCTCAAACCTATCCTCATCTTCCCTCCTTATTTCAGGCAATAACCCTCTAATACTTGATAACCACCCTTTTGTAAATTGAACTCCGGAAATGTAATCTTCTGGAGGATTTCTCCCCCAGAAGAGGAGAACCTCAACTCCGCTTGGTGATGCCCAGGATCAAGAATGAGTCGCCCTATATAGATCTTAGCCGGAAGAGTTCTCCAGCAGCGCAGGTCCGCTCTTTCCGAAGCCTTAAACGCTTCATCTAAACCTAATTTTAATAATCGATTAACTCCCCCCTTTCCCATCTTCTCCTTTGCCTCCTTGTCCGCCTTAGCCTTAGCTAAGGCTCGAACTGTTGCTTTGGCCTCAATGAGGGGGAGTCTATCCTCCAAAACTTTACGGGCGATTATCTCGATATCCTCAGCCAAGATCAAGGGCTCTGACCTCCCATCAATGACGACTTCCGTAGAAGCTATCTGAGAGGGGCGGGGGGCAAAACGAGGAAGGGCAAGCTTGAATGTATATCCATTCCCCTCTTTATCCTTTTTCTCTACGGTAAGGCTAAACTCCTTCTTCACTGGCCCTCGACCAGAGAAGGCGAAGATGAGGACTTTCCCTCCTTTTTTTTCCTCATTTTGGCTCTTCCAGCTTATGGAGCCAAACTTAGCGGAAAGTCGATTGAATTCATCCTCCCTTCCCAGATATTGAGAGAGCCTGAGTAGATCCTGAGCCAGAAAAGAGGGAAATGGAAAGGGATAGATCTGAGGTTGGCTTGTATATGCTTCAAAGGCCTTGTGATAAGAGATATAAGCGTCATCCCACCTTTCCATCAACTCATAGATGAAGCCTGAGATGTATTGGGCAAGGGCATCTTGGTGGTACCTTCCTTTCCCTTTATATTTGTCCCCTAAGAGGGAGAGCTTGTGATCGATCTTCCTCGCCTCTACCAGGGCATCCTCAAGGTCCCTTAGCTGAAGGTAGTTTATGGCGGCAAAGAAGTTGGTGAGGATCTTCTCAAAATCCTCTCCCTCATAGGGCAGGAGGTTGTCATTGATCAGAAGTGAAGCCGACTCGTCCCTAATTCTTTTGGTATAAAGCTCTTCCATCCTTTCCTCTGCCCTAAAGAGAAAGGAGTTGCTCTCCTGGAATTTCCCACCAAAATGGAGAAGCAACCCCCTATCTAAATTGAAGAGAACTCTATTTCTCTCCCCGTATCCCTTGGCCCAACTCTTGGCCACCGCCCCTTCAGCACCAAGCCAATCCCCCTTGTCCATCTTTTGTTCAATGAGGCGATAGTGCCTGAGGGGGGTGGCACAGTTCAGAAGGAGGAAGAGAAAGAGAAGAGGGGCCGCTCTTAAACTGCTCATCCCTTAAAAGGTAACTCTCTTGCGGGTGAGGAGTTTCTTTATCTTCTTCTGCCCAAACCAGACCTTGCGGTTTGTCTCCATATCCACAAGCTGCAGATCGACCTGGTAGGAGACAACCTTCTTGCCGCCGGATTCATCAAGGATGGAGTTGATCGTGCCGATGAGCATAAAGTCGGCCCCCGCTTCCTGTCCTGGCCTCTTGGCCGACTCCTCGGAGGCATGCTGGGCTTGATCTAACCTCTCCTCCCTGATCTGCTCCCTTTCGGACTTCCCGGCGACGAAGTTTACCTTTCCCGAGTTGGTGAGCGCCCTTGCCAGGTCCTGGATAAATGTCTCCACACTGATATGCTCATAGCTTTCGTTCCTTATCTTACCCACGATCACATCTGGCTTCTTCCCCTTTTGGGAGACGAAATCCTCCAGCCAAGGGCGGGAAAGGACATCCTTAATCATCTCCTCGGCAACTAAACGGGAGTCGGTGTCATTCCAACGGCCACTGAGGTCAACTATGGTCTCCGGCGCGATCCTGGTAACCTTGCGAGATGTGCCACATCCCCAGATGAGGAATGGGAAGAGGAGGAAGAGCCCTACTGGCCAGTTAACGCCTCTTCTTCTCCTCTGCAGACAACCTCTGGAAAGCTCTTTCAGCGTTTCTCCGTACATAATCTCTCACCTCTGCATTAAGTTCCTTCATCTTATCCAGGCTGGCCTGGAAATGGTTAAGGTCAAGTTTAGCCAGGGAGTAGACGGTTCCATCTCGCGGATCTGTCCAATGGTCCACAATTACCACTCCGGATAGGGTAGCTGAGGAGAAGGTCTTCACTGCCTGTTCGATATGCTGCTCCTCGGAGGTGGCGGAAAAATCGCCTGCCGTGGTGGAGGCCATATAATCCCTCATCAAGGAGGCGGTATAGACCTCGAAGACCTTGCCAATCTCCGCGCGTGCTCTGTTGTCTGCTGCCGTAATGGCTAAAGCCTTATTCTTTACCCCAGAGACCATCCCTACCCCGTGGAAAGACCCATCCGCGGGGAAGGCGCCTGATCCTTTGAGTACCCACTCTGGCTCCTTGACCTCACTAACCCTTGGATGGTGGGAGCAACCAACAGATAAGGCAATTCCCACCAAGGCCAATAAAATGGGCCATAGTTTCTGTATGAGCTTCATCTTCACCTCCTGAAGGTTTAAGACCCTAATGATCAATTATACCCAGTGATGCAGATAAGTCAAGGGATTTTTTGGTAGTGGTTTGTGCTTATTGATGAATTTGGTTTGAAAGTCCTTGTGAGGGCTGAGGGGGAACCTTTATTCACGGTTTTCTGCCATTTCCCAGGAGGGCTTCGGCCCTTTTTGTGGAATCCGGTATGATCGTTTACCTGGGAGTAGCTACGTCCTCCATTTATTTGGGCGTAAATTTCGCTTCTATAAAGAAGCTCGTCAACCCTTTTTTTCTAAGAGGACCCTCCTTATTTAGTCCCTCATTTTAACCCTCCTTGG
>JAOZPP010000072.1 GCA_029932675.1 bacterium | reverse complement strand
GGATGAAAGAGAGAGAATCTATTCAGGGTGGTTACCATGTGGGGTCATCAGCCATATTCCCTTAGATTTTTCCTTGACATCCCCGTCTTTTATCTTATAATATAAGGAGTCCCTCTTCAGTCTCATAGCAAAAGAGGCATTTAATTTAAGGCCAAGATCAAACCGCCCCATATGGTCTGTAAGGCCTTCTTTTCCTTTTTCCTGATTCTCATCCCTTAGCTGCGCATTCCATAGTTTAAACAAATTCCGAGGGACAGGGCTCAATTAGGAGAGTGGCCAATCCTGGTAAGCACAAAACCACTAAGCCAGAGGGGAAAGCCCCCATGGGGATTTGGGAATCAATGGGGTTAAGTTCCAATTGGTAATTGGTTAGAT
The DNA here is from genome assembly GCA_029932675.1 of bacterium. GTDB lineage: Bacteria > SM23-81 > DAOVCL01 > DAOVCL01 > DAOVCL01 > DAOVCL01. The sequence goes on along the minus strand of JAOZPP010000072.1, from coordinate 18,110 downwards.
ACCCCCTTATAGCAGAGGGAGTGTAGCCTGATTTTACCTTCTTGTGATCGGTAGCATCCGCTTCCCAAAATCTATGATGAATACCCCTGTGAATACTAACATCATCAAACGATACGAAGGAAATCCCATCCTCACCAGGAAGGATGTGCCCTATCCGGTGGAAACAGTCCATAATGCCGGTGTCGTCAAAATCGGAGAGAGGTACCTGATGCTCTTCAGGGCTCACCGGCGCAATGGACGCTCGATCATCGGCCTCGCAGAAAGCTCAGATGGCTTCCATTTTCAGGTTAATCCCCAACCATTTATGACGCCATCGAAGGAGGGGGTCTTCTCTGCCTACGAGGAGTATGGGGTTGAGGATCCACGCATCTGCGAAGTGGAAGGGGAGTATCTGATAACCTACAGCGCCTATTCTAGATATGGGGTGAGGGTGGGTTTGGCGCGCACCGAGGACTTCAAGAAAGTGGAGAGGGTTGCTTTGATCACCCAGGTTGATTACCGAAATGTGGTCATCTTCCCCAAAAGATTTAATGGTTATTATCTTAGGCTTGATCGTCCCCATTCGGGGATATCCCCCTGGTCCATCTGGCTCTCCTATTCGCCTGACCTCATCCATTGGGGGAACTCTCAAATCTTAATGAAACCGTTGAAATACCATTGGGATGAGCTGAAGATAGGTCCAGGGGCTACCCCATTCGCCACAAGCCAGGGTTGGCTGCACATCTATCACGGATGTTTTCAGACAATGAGGGGGGCAATCTACCGACTGGGGGTTGTTCTCCATGACTTGGAGGAGCCATCCCGAATTAGAGGAGTAGCGGATGAATGGATACTCCAGCCTGAAGATCCTTGGGAGCTAACCGGCTATGTACCTAATGTCGTTTTCTGCTGCGGTGCTGTTCCGGAAGAGGATGGGACGGTGAAGATCTACTGGGGAGGGGCAGACCAGGTCCTCTGTGTGGGCACAGCCAAGATAGAAGACCTGATCGACCTGTGTCTGAGGAGATCGCGCCCCCCCCTATAACCTTTTACCATAAGGATGGACTTGAGGGATATCCATATTGCCATGCTCAGCCCCATCGCCTGGAGGACCCCACCCCGCCACTACGGCCCCTGGGAGTGGGTGGTAAGCCTCTTAACGGAGGGATTGGTCCGTGAGGGCATTGATGTCACCCTTTTCGCCACTGGGGATTCGCACACCAAGGCTCGTCTCCATTGGATTTGTCCACATCCCTATGAAGAAGATCCTCAGCTTAGCCCTAAGGTATGGGAATGCTTACACATATCAGAGGTCTTTGAACATGCCAGCGAGTTCGATCTAATTCACAACCACTTTGACTTCTTGCCGCTCACCTATTCTGGGTTAGTAGCTACTCCTGTGCTTACCACAATCCATGGTTTCTCCTCCCCGAAGATCCTTCCGGTCTATCGCAAATATAACCGCAAGGTCTATTATGTCGCCATTAGCGAGGCTGACCGGCAATCAGATCTGGAATATATGGCCACTATCCACCATGGCATTCCCGTAGAGGAGTATCCTTTTTACGAGGATCAAGGCGACTATCTGCTCGTCTTCGGACGCATCCATGAAGACAAAGGGGTCTATGAAGCCATTCAGGTGGCCAGAGAAGCAGGTCTTCCGCTGGTGATTGCCGGGATCATTCAGGACGGAGTTTACTATAAGGAAAAGGTTGCCCCTTGGCTAGACAATGATTCCATCCGTTACATCGGGCCGGTGGGACCAGAGGGAAAGGGAGAAATTTTAGGGAAGGCCAAGGCTCTCCTCCACTTAATCAACTTTGATGAGCCCTTTGGGCTCAGCCTAGTGGAGGCTATGGCCTGTGGTACTCCGGTGATCGGCATCCCCCGGGGTTCTATCCCGGAGATCATTCAGGATGGGGAAAACGGATTTTTAGTCCATTCTCCTGAAGAGGCCGTCAAGGTAATTCCTCAGATCCATCAGTTGGACCGCCAGCGGTGTCGATCATGGGTTGAAGCCCGCTTTACCGTCGAAAGGATGGTAAATCAATATATAGAGGTATACGAACGCATTTTACAAGAAAGGGGGTGAAGCAATGGGCACAGGATTGTTTAAACCTCTTAAGGTAGCTTTTATCAGCACTTATCCGCCCCGGCGGTGTGGTATTGGAACCTTCACCCAAGATCTGCTCCACGGCCTCAGCGGGCTGTATGGGGCTACCCTATCGGAAAAGACAAATGAAAACCTTCAAGTGGTGGCCTTAAACAAGGTTGCTCCTATTACTCCCTATCCATCAGAGGTGAAGTTTGAAATCCGAGATCACTATAAGGACGATTACCGAGATGCCGCAGATTTTCTAAACCTTTCCCCCGTCGATGTCGTCTCACTCCAACACGAATTCGGTATCTTTGGAGGAGAGGAGGGGAGTCATATCCTTTATCTCCTTGAGCATTTAAAGAAACCTGTAGTAACCACCCTTCACACCCTGCTCAAAACCCCTTCTCCAATCCAGAAGGATGTCCTCCGTAGGGTGAGTTCCCTTTCCACCCTTGTGGTCGTTCAGTCGAAGACCGCTGTCGATATACTCACCGAGGCCTATAGGATACCAGCGAAGAAGATAGTGATGATCCACCACGGGACCCCAGATGTACCCTTTATCGACCCGGCCTACTACAAGGACCAATTTCAGGCCGAGGGGCGTTGGCTTATCCTCACCTTTGGACTCCTCAATCCAAGCAAGGGCATCGAGTTTGCCATCGATGCTATTTCCACAGTGGCAAAAAAATTCCCCAAGGTCCTCTATTTAGTGGTTGGCACTACCCACCCTGAGGTTAAACGACACTTTGGAGAGCAGTACCGCCTCCTCTTGGAACGAAGGGTGAAGGAAAACAGGTTGGAGGAGTGGGTCAGCTTCCATGACCGGTTCGTTACCCAGGAGAGGTTGGTGCAGCTCTTGGTAGCGGCAGACATCTATCTGGCCCCTTATCTCGCCGAAGAACAGATCGTCTCCGGCACACTTGCCTATGCTGCTGCCTGTGGAAAACCCATCGTTGCTACCCCTTCCTGGTATGCGAAGGAACTCTTAGCTGAGGGACGAGGGAGCTTAGTCCCCTTCCGGGATAGCCAGGCCATCGCCGAGAGCCTCATCGACCTTCTCAGCGATGAGACCAAGCGAAATAGGATGCGTAAACTGGCCTACCAGTTTGGTAGGCAGATGACCTGGCGGGAAACCTCGGGGAGATACGCGGAGGCCTTTGAGAGAGCCCTCTCAGAATATGGCCAGCAGGCCAAGGCTGGACGCCTTTGGCGAAAGACCATTAAATCACCGGCGCTCCCGGATATCGACCTCGCCCACCTCGAAAGGCTCACTGACACCACAGGCCTTGTGCAGCATGCCACCTTCACCACCCCGGATTGGTTTCATGGCTATTGCACAGATGATAATGCCCGGGCCCTGATCATCACCCTGATGAACTGGGAACTCTTTCAAGACAAGGGGATATTCCCCCTTCTACACACTTACCTGGCCTTTCTTAACTATGCTCTGGATCCGGAGAGCGGGAGGATGCGGAACTTTATGAGCTATGAGAGAAAGTGGTTGGAAGAGGTTGGCTCTGAGGACAGCCATGGCCGGGCCGTTTGGGCCTTGGGCTATGCTACCTCCTGTTCGCTTCCCCCTCCTATTTTGGGGTTGTCCGTCCGCCTCTTTCAGCAAACCATCCGCTCCTGCCTCTCCCTCTCCTTTCCACGCCCTTGGGCCTTCTCCATCTTAGGGGCGCTCCACTACCTCCAACGCTTTCCAGGCGACACCGAGGTAAAGAACATTATGATCCAGCTCGCTCGCCGACTCTATGCCCTCTTTGAGGTAAACTCCAGTCCAGACTGGCCCTGGGCCGAGGACATCCTCTCCTATGAAAACGCCCGCCTCACCCAAGCCCTCATCGCTGCAGGAAGCCATCTGGCCGATGAGGAGATGTTTAATCAGGGGTTACGATCCCTGAGATGGCTAATTGAACTCCAAAGCGATACGGAGGAGGGACATCTCTCCTTGATCGGCAACCAAGGATGGTTTGAGCGGGGTAAGGAGAGAGCCCGTTTTGACCAACAGCCGGTGAATGCAGCAGCATTGGTAGATGCCTGCTGGCAGGCGGAAATGGCTACGCGGGATGATCATTGGCAGGAAATAAGGGAACTGGCCTTTAGCTGGTTTTTAGGTAGGAATGACCTCCACCAGATGCTCTACGATTTTTCCACTGGAGGCTGTTATGATGGTCTTCAACCAGGAGGGGTCAATCAAAACCAGGGTGGTGAGTCAACTATATCCTGGTTGCTCGCCCTCCATCGAATGCATCTGGTGGCTCAGGAGGCTGATCTCTTAGAGGAGGAACTCCAGCAGTCTGAGCTCAGAGGGGGGAAGGGAACAATCCCCGTCGATTATCAAGGAAGTTAGGTCTTCAAATTTGATGGTTTAACTATAAACCCCCTTGATAGGGGAAAACTCAAGAAAAGTTGCAGTTCTTCTATCGCTTTTGCTCTCTAAAACCACAATCCTTCCATTTGTGCTCACCTGTCTGTTCGTCCCCCCTTTATCCATACCTAAACCACTTCACTAGCTCTGGCAGGCTGGGCCTCTTACCATACATCAGGATGCCCACCCGATAGATCCTGCTCACCACCCAGATCATAGCGGCGATGGAGAAACCCAGCAGCACAATGGAGACCAAAACCTGCCAAAGTGGTGGGGTCTGTACAGCTATGCGCATAAACATAATTATGGGGGTAAAGAAGGGGAAAAAGGAGAGAAGGGTAGCAATCCCTGAGTTTGGGTTTCCAATGATGTAAAACATGAGCATAAAGGGGATAACCAATAGGCCCACCAAGGGCATCTGGAGATGTTGTGCATCCTCATCAGAATTGACCATCGCCCCTACTCCGGCATAGAGGGTGGCATAGAGGAAGTAACCCAGGAGGAAGAAGAGAACGAAGAAGAGAAGAAGGGAAACCGGGATGTGGGGAACGGGAAAGGGGCCCAACTGCCCAGCCAAAGAGCTTATCAAGTTTTTTCCATAGAATGATAATCCCCCCACTAACAAGGCCCAGATGAGGAACTGGGCAAGTCCAACTCCCCCTACCCCTAAGACCTTTCCGGCCATTAGGTGAAAGGGCTTGGCAGCCGAGACTATCATCTCCACCACCCGCGATCTCTTCTCCTCTATCACCCCGCGCATAACTTGCACCCCATAGATCATCAAGGATATATAAAGAAAGAAGACCAGAATGTAGGTAATCATAAAGGTACCCCCCACATCCTCCTCTTCCCTCCCTTTTCCGGTCACCTTGAAAGTCCTAAGGTTGACCCCCTTGACCAGTTTCTTCACCTTCTCAGGATCAAGGCCGCTTCTGCTCAACCGGAAATGGGAAACCACCTTAGAAACAGCCCCCTGCAGATCCTCATTCACCTGAAAGTTGCTTACATTCCGGGCATAGAACTGCGCCTGATTTTCCTCAAAGACATCGGCGGGGATGATTAGATAACCATCGATCCTACCCTTCTGAACTCCTTTGGTCAGCTCCCTCCGCACTTGGGATAGCTCTCCAGGGGGAACCTCTACCTGAGCCAGCCTATAGATCCTGATTCCCCCCTTTGCAGTATCGTTTAAGGCTGCTCTCAAGCTGGAAAAAAGTCTCCCTGTTTCATCAACCACCGATATCTTCTTGGGTTTCTCGCTTTTCAGGCTCATCAAGAGGGCTGGGGCACCGGTAAGGATCACAATGACTAAGGGCATAGCCAATGTCCCGATGATAAAACCCTTTGTTCGTACCCTGGTCAGAAACTCCCTTTTCATTATAGTCCCTATCTTGCTCATTCTTTCCCCTTCTGCACAGTTTGGATGAATATTTCATTCAAGGATGGTTCAACCAACTCAAATTTAAAGATGGTTACCTCCTGGCTAGCCCTCTTGAGGATGGCTTGCGGGTTGATCCCGGGGGATGGATGGATCTCCACCCACTTCCCATAATCATCATAGCTTTCCACAACCTCCTTATCGGTGAGGAAATCGGCTTGCCCTTCATATTCCAGGACAACAGTGTTCTTCCCATAGTTGGCCTTTATCTCGTTTAGGCCCCCATCCAAGACCTTCTCCCCTTCGTTTATCAAACAGATCTGATCGCATAGTTTCTCGGCTTGTTCCATGAGGTGGGTGGAGAGGATGATGGATGTCCCTTTCCTCTTCTCCTCCAACATCACTTCTTTGACCAGATTGATGTTCACCGGATCCAGGCCGGTAAAAGGCTCATCCAAGATAACCAGCTTAGGGGAATGAAGGAAGCTAACAATAAATTGAAGCTTCTGCTGCATTCCTCGAGAGAGCTCTTCTATCTTCTTCTGGCTCCAACCGAGTAGGTCGAACCTCTCCAGCCAATAATCGATCCTCTCCTTAGCTGTCGTTTTTTTGACCCCTTTGAGCTCGGCCAGAAAAAGGAGGAGATGTCCCACCTTCATCTTCCGATAGAGCCCCCTTTCCTCGGGGAGGTAACCTACCCTGTCCCGCACTCTGGAGGAGTTGGGTTGGCCAAGGATCCTGATCTCCCCCTGATCTGGGGCCAAAATGTCCATTATCATCCTGATGGTAGTAGTTTTCCCTGCCCCATTGGGTCCAAGAAGGCCATAGATACATCCTTCACCTACGCTTAGGTCGAGCTCATTCACCGCCTGGAGACTGCCGAAGGACTTACTTACCCCTCTCAAGGTTAGTTGCTCCACTCATCCCCCTTGTTCTATGTTATTCCTCTGCTTCACCATTTCAAACCCCTCACCCAATCATAGCTTCCCTTGAAATGCCTTATCCAATATGATAGCGTCACCGCCTCAATTTCCTTTTCTGTCCCCTCTTGTAGGCGGTCAAAACAAACCGCACTTCCCTTATTCGAAAATGGGTTAGAGAATTTAGCGTCATTCTCGAAACGGCTTGACCTTCAACTCTTTCATTAAAAAATCTACAAATTCAAAGGCCTCCCTCTGAACCCTTGCTCTCTCCTCCAGATCGGTAAGCTCAAGGAAATCTGCCACCCAAGTTGGCCCCACTCCATCCACTGTAGCAAATTTTGACTTAATTTTACCCAGACCTTCCTTCGCCAATCTATTTTTCATAATGGGTTTTATTGCCTCGACCAACGAGGGAATACCACCTGGGTAATTTTTGCAACAGTAATAGATATCATAGGCGTCTTTTTCCTTCATCCTTTCCCAGAGTGCCATACCCTTCATTACTAAGAACGGTCCGATGGCAGCGACTTTAACAGTTACCCTATTCTTACCCCCGTTTGGCAGTCGTCCTTCAAGATCAATTTTTACCGTATTATTGAAGACAAGATCACATCCCCTCGTTTTCCTAGCCTGAGCATCTTGCACCATTTGATGGCGTCATCCTTTGCCTGTGCCACCGTATTCCCCCGCCAACAGGTTAACCTCCACTGTTATCCCTTGTCCTGATGCATCCTCAATATCCCTATAAAATCTGAACGGCTGATCCCCTTTCTTCTGATAGTAGCCCTTATCCATCAAGGCCCGGACAATAGTTTTGTAAGTATCATCCCTAATATGCTGAAAATCTAAAGCAAAATCGATGTCTAAGGTTCCGGGATGTTTCTCTTTAGCAGATGGAACCAAGAGTGGAGGAACATTTCCCCCTACTATGACAATATTCTCCCTGAACTCACCCAATATGGTCATTATCTCTAATAATACCGAATGACAAGCTTCAACCTCTGATTGTGGATAGCTGCTTCTTGTTACCATTGAGGTTTGATCCTTTGTTCCAAAAGAAACTTGGCCGATTCCTCACCACGCCCCCTATATCCAATCAGGTCAAGATAGAGTTGGATATCGCAGGCTACCATTAGTCCCCTAATTTCCCTAACCCCATAAAAAACTCCCTCATCGTAGGGCTCTAAGATGGTTAAGTTGGGCCCAGAAGAAACCCTCTTCAACCCTGCTAATCCTGCCACCTCTTGAATATCTTCTCCGACATAGACAAATCCTCTTGTGTAACGGGCAAAAGGGGTTACCAGGGCGGCACCAGAGAAGAGGCTCAAAGCATAGGGGATTTCCCTCATCGCGCAATATTTGGCAATCTTTCGCTCCAGTTCCTTAGGCTCTTCTAAGCCGAAGAAGTCATACATCTTATTTTCTCGGAATGAATAACTTTCTGCCCACTTGCTCAAAAGGGCCTCAGGGCGACTTAGGAAAAGTTTTCTCCCTTCTTCCAGAGCGTATTCCATATCCAAAAGACGTTGCTTGACTTTGGCCACCAAACCCAGGCTTACTTTTGCTTCATTCGCTAATTCCTGCACCTGCCAGGATCTCTTTGGGTCAGAGAGCATTACCCTGAGAACCCGACTCGATTTGGGGGTAAAAAGGGACCGAAGAGCACGGCGTTCTACATTTGGATTGGGATAATTCTTACGCTCAATATATACTTGATCGAAACTGAGAAAGCAATTACCGGCTAAGTCTATGTATCCGATCCCGCTTTCCTTACAAATATTAGCTGCATCATTGCCGATGTATGGTGCTGCCACCACTCCATAAGCATCATCAAGTTGGGCTGAATATCGCTGCAACTGCTCTATAGCATACCGCACATATCGGGGTTCACCTATGGATTTAACCTCTACAATAACCTTTAGTGGACGATTTCTGACTATAACCTCAAACACCAAATCGATGCGGATGTTGCCCAGAGGTTCTTCTATAAGTGTCCTTCTCAGTTGGAGAAATGGGATACCCCTTAAAAGATTCTCAAAGCTATCACGGATTTTGTTTCCAACATCTGATTCTTTCATAAACTTTCACCATTTGTAGTATTTTCACCGGTTGGTGAAAATATAATTTATAATGAAACTCTGTCAAGAACTTTTTCACTATATAGCCCAATTTCACCGATTGGTGAAAGTAAGTCTTCCAGTGAAACTACTTTCTTCGTAGCCCATTACCTTCTGTCATAGCTCTCCTTGAAATGCCTTATCCAATATGGCGGAGGTCATCGCCTCAATTTCCCTTTCTGTCTCTTCCTCCAGGCGACGGAGCTCCCTCACCTTGGCTTGCAGGTGGTCAAGGTGGGTAACAATGCGGCGTTGTTCATCCAAAGATGGCAATGGAATTTCTTGTGACTTCATGAAGCTTTCTGGCACTCTTTGCTGCCCAACAGAGCCAGTAAAATTGGCCTCTGCAAGTCTGCGGAAGGACGGTTGCCTTACAAAGAAATAGATCCATTCTGGCAGTACCCCTACGCGCGGACGCAGTACATGAAACTCTGTAGACCCGAAGCCAACACCGTTCAAGAGGTCTTTAGCAATTGCTGCCTTTCCGTTTTGCATACAAGGCGTTATCTTTGCAAACAGAACGTCGTTCTCAACGAACCAGGTATAACCCTTCTTGACTTTCGCAAAAGGACGCTCTTCTGGGGCGCCTATAGCACCTAATTCCCCATCAACAGCAGACATTGGGACAAAGGTTACCATCATATCGTCCGGGTAATTCGTTTCACCCTTGCGTGAAGGATTTACTTCACATACTTCGCCAAGTGGCTTGAGAACTACGCCCCTCTCTTTCATCCGTGCATAGATTTGGGATAGTGTGGCGGGCATGATGGCCTCGGCTTCCTCACGGGCGGCACGGCGGAGTCTTTTAGCCTCCTCAATGCGGCTTATCAACTCTTCGATCCTTGCCACAATACGCCGCTGCTCAGGAAGGGGTGGGAGGGGGACTTGAAGTGACTTGATTTTGGATAACTTCAGCGATGGATAAGCTTCGTTTTCAATGAATCTCCTGAGGTCGAAGTAACAGAGCCAGTAGTATAGGAAATCTGCTAAAGCAACAGATTCAATTGCTTTAACAGCCGCTAAATGTGAGACTATATAGGCATCAATCCCCAACATAGCTCGGTTATTAGTCAATATCGCCGCACCACTTTTAGGGAATAATATAGTTCCTTTGGAGGCTCTTTTTAATCTATAGTTCTTGACAGCAAACTCGTTGATTTTGTCTATCGTATCTGACAGATTCTTCGTCCTCCCATACCGACCTAAATCTTGGACTCGAACAAAAGGGTATAAGCCTTTCTCGAAAAAAAATTGCCCTTGAGGTGCAGAAGATCCACTAAAAACTTCAGCCACCTCCCCCAGCTTCACCCATCGCCAGCCTTTGGGAAGTTCATACCGTTCCATCGGCTTTTTGCTCCTTTGATGCCCCTTTATCTCTTTAAATCGTTTATGTCTCTTATTTTATATAATTTCGCCAAATAATCACCAAGGCATATTTTGTTTAATCCAATTAGCCGTTTATTAGCCAATTATTTCTCGTTATCAAATCATTACTTTTCACTACCTCTTTGTTACTTTTTCATTACCTTTTCGCCCCTTTGGTGCCCCTTTCTTGCCCCTTTTGCCCGTTTGCTGCCCCTTCAGCACATAGAAAGTCCCTTTCCCAGTGGTACCAACTCGCTCAAAGATGTTTTGCTCTTGAAGTCCCTTTAAATCATCAGAAGCGGTCCTCTTCTTTACTTTACACAGCTCCTGATACTCCTTGTTTGTAATTCCCCCTTTCTCTTTTACATACACCACTGCCTTAATTTGCCGCTCGTTCAGGCCAAGTTTCCTTAGATACTCCTCAGTTAAAATGTCCTTCCTGAAGATTATGCGGAAACTATATCCATCATCTATGAAATCAGGTTCAGGTAATTTAGATTTACCACACTCTTCCAAGATCTTCAAGGTTCCCCCACCCCAGCGCTCTATATAACCAGCAAGCATAGAAGAACATCTCTGCGATTCTGCGATTGCGGGGAATGGACTCGTGTTCGCCCTTCAGCTTTTCAGGATCGAGAGGCTCTGGAAGTTTGCCTGAGTTCCATACCACCCCTCTATCGTCGTAAATCCTAATCTGGCTGAGGGCATTACTGAGGTAATCTCTGTGACAAACAGCATTTATCACTGCTTCCCTTAAGGCATCCAGAGGGTACTCCCAGATGACCTTCCGTTGCGGCTCGCCGGTGAACTCAAACCTTGTCTGAAGCCTATCCCGAAAGTATAGCATTGCCCCTTCCACCTGCTCAAAAAGAGTCCCTTCAATCTCCTTATCATCAATAATTAGAGTTTCAGATTTGAATCTTCCCATCTTGAGAATGGCCTGCGGATAAAACCTCTGTGGACGGTCACCGAAAAGGAGAATCGCTGCCCTTGTCGGTTTCCCCTCCTGGATCAGCCCAAGTTTCACCAAAACCTTTAACGGTTCCCCTTCTTCCGGAATAGGTCTTCGCCCAATACGATTGGCAAGTTCAGTAAATCTTTTAACCTTTTCGAGAGCAAGATCATCAATGCTCGCTCGGATTTCAGGAAGCTCATCCCAAGTGACACCTCTGCCTTCTAAAACCAAACGAGTAATCTCTTCAACACTCATCTCCCGAATTGTGCTTCCTACACGTTTATAAGGTCTTCCACGATAAAGAACCGGTTTGATATGGCTTTCTGCCACAGAGATAACGACCAGGGTTTTACTTTCACACTTGGTGGATTTAAGGGAGAGCTGGACCCCTGTGCCTTGAACAACCTGATTCGCCCAGTCCCGGAGAGTTTCCCTGCCGACGACAACACCCTGAATCCTCCCCTGACGGCTAACTCCGATAACAATTAACCCCCCTTTTGGTATTGGCAAAAGCAGAGACTGTCTCCAGCGTTTCCTTATCGAATGACCTCTTAAATTCAACGGTTTCTGATTTCCCTTTCGCCAAGATTTCTAACACTCTCTTCTCATCCATCTTGTCCTCCCAGCAAACCCTGGAGTTCCTCCAATATCTTGGTAATGGCCTTCTCCTTCTGTAACACATCAGCCACCAGCTCCTCAGGAGGGGGGTGTTTTTGTTCATCCTTACGGTGGGGATTCTTAGCTGTCAGATCGTAGCCACCTTTGACAACCTCTTCCGCGAGGACTATCCAGGAGTTATCGGAGACTGCACGATCTTTCCACTTCTCGTAAGCATCCACCAGGTGTTCATCTTCAATGGGATGGGCCTTGGTATATTTCACCCCTGGTGGTGGATTAAGTTCATAGAACCATATCTCTTTGGTGGGGCCAGGACGCTCGAAGAAGAGGAGATTGGTTTTGGGGCCCTGACCTGAGGAGGTAACATTAGCGAATACACCAGAGGGGAGACTGACGATGGTATGGAGGTTATAGCTCTCCAGCAGTTCCCTCTTCACTGCCGCAAAGCTATCCCCTCTGAACAAAACCCCTTCTGGGACGACAATGCCGCACCGTCCATTGAGCCTCAGTTTTTTCATCACATATTGGAGGGCGAGAAGTTCGGTGGCACGGGATGGGATGGGAAAGTTCCTTTGGATGTGTTTCCCTTCCTTTCCTCCAAAGGGGGGGTTGGTGAGAATGACCTGAAATCTCTGGGATTCCGGAATATTGCGGATATTCTCCTCAAGGGTATTTCGGCGGACGATATTTGGAGTGAAGAGTTCGTGAAGGATCATATTCATCATCCCCAGCAAATAGGGAAGGGGTTTCTTCTCCTGACCATAGAAGGTATTCCGTTGGAGGGACTCGAAATCCTCCAAGGTCAACTCCCGAGATTTGCTCATTCGCTGGTATGCCTCCACCAGAAATCCCCCTGAACCGCAGAAAGGATCAAAAACAGTCTCACCAATCTGAGGATTGACCACTTTCACCATAAAGCGTATGATGGGCCTTGGGGTGTAAAACTCCCCGGCAACACCACCTTCCCTACCCATCCTGAGGAGAAGATCTTCATAGACCTGAGATATTATGTGGGTATCCTCCACTCGTTGAAAATCAACCCGATCTATAATATCAATAACATCCTTAAGATTATACGGAGACTTCATCCGATTATAACGGATCTCACTGAAGATGGTGGCAATTATTTCCTTCTCCGGGGTTCCGTGAAGCCTCCGCAGATAAGGGAAAAGTTGGGTGTTAACAAAATCGATAAGTTCTTCGCCCTGCCAATCCTTCCTTGTCCAAACAGACCAACGATATCCATCTTCAATGATCCGTTCGTATCGTTTCCCTTCAACCAGAGCTTCCGCTTCATACCGTTCGTCAATAGCCTCAAAGGCCTTAAGGAAAAGCATCCAAGAGAGTTGCTCCATATACTCCAGAACCCCAGTGGTCCCATCGTCTCGCCTCATAATGTCACAGGCCCGCCAGATTTCGTTAGCCAGGTCCTTACGGGTTTGGTGCTTAGAGAGTTCCGATTGCCTATTCATTTGCTAACCTCATAAATCCTTTCCTGAAGCCCACCCAAAGCCAGAGAGAGTTGGGTGGGGCCACCAAAGCGTCTGATTACTCCTGGCCCATAGCCCATTCGGTCAAAAGGAGGGATGCGAAATGCCTCTGCCCGCAGCTCCTCAATCCCTCCGATGCGATACTTCTCCAAGAGGGCCAAGAGGACTTCCCTTGCCTCCGAACCGAAGCTGTTGAGAAAAGATTGATGGAGGTTGATTACCCTTTGAGCCCGTTGGTCGCGGCTCAGAATCGGGGCATCGAAAGCTATATGGGCGAATAAATCAAAAGTATCCACATTGGGCATTTTCAGGAATAGAGCAATGAGTTCAGGATAGATAGTCTCCTCTCTTAGCTCTTGCAGGAAGGAGTGGCGGGCCTCCTTATCCAACCAAATCGCTTTCAGATCTTCCAAGGAGGTAGCCCGTTGGATAACCCCTTCCTTTGAATATTCAATATACTCAGCCTCAGTTAGCGATCTACCATCAGAGGTGTAAACCAAACGGGTTTCCTCTTCGATGTGTACTTCCAGGTTATGGATAACGATCTTCTTCGCCTTTGGAACCTCTGGCCTGAGTTCAATGATCAAGGGTGGATTGTCAGCTTCCGGGATGATGGTCAACTTACGACTGCGAAAGCCTTTTGCTGAGAAAAAAAGGGTAAGTGGGGAGTGAGGAAGCTCGGTAAGGGTAAACTCTCCCCCTTTGTTTGTGCGAGCCCTCCGCTGCACATTTGGTCCGATCTCAGCGATAACTTTAGCATTTGATATAGGGATCATTGCTTCGTATTCTACAACCATCCCTTTCAGGGATAGGTTAAAAGGTCCCTCCAGGGTTTTCTTTGGTTTACCTTCCAGCGGCACTTCCCATCCATCGAGCAACCTGGTTGCGTTCACATAGTCAATAATGCGAAAGAAATACTTACCAGATGAAGGATCAATCCTACTTCCCCGGCCGATGATCTGCTTGAAGACGACTTTTGAGGCTGTAGGCTTAAGCAAAACGATGTTATGCACAGAGGGTATATCCACGCCAGTGGTCAAAAGGTCCACCGTGGTAGCCACCACAGGGGTAGGTTTCTCCGAATCCTTGAATCGCTCGTAGATTTTATCCACATCCGGCTCCTCAGCGACTATTCTAACCGCATAATCTGAATAGCCCAAATAGGAGAAATGATTCTGCAGCTCCTTGGCCACCTCCGCTGCGTGGTCTATCGTCGCACAATAGATGATGCTTCTCTGGGTGGGACCAAAGGTTTGGAGTTGGTGGGCCAAATGCTCACAGAGGATTCTTGTCCGATCTGGCACGATGATCTCCCGCTCGAAATCTTGCATGGTGTAAATTTCCCTTGGCTCGGCCTCTTCGGGAATATAGATTTGTGCACCCTGATAGATTGCCTCCTGGAGATGAAGGCCGTCTTTGTCAATGTTAGTAAAGGTGCGGAAAAGTTGAAAGGGGGCGAGAAATCCATCGGAGACACCCTGAGCAAAGCTGTAGGAGTAGACTGGCTCTCCAAAGTAGGCGTAGGTGTCAATATTGTCCGTCCGCTTTGGAGTCGCGGTCATACCAAGATGAATAGCATTTTGGAAGTGCTTCAAGATCTCATGCCAAGTGCCAAACCCAGAGCGGTGGCATTCATCGATAATTACCAGATCGAAAAAATCGGGAGGATATTCCCGGTAAAGCCGTTTGCCGTTCCGCTCGCTATAAAGGGCCTGATAGATGCTGAAGTAGATATTCCTGTTCTTGGGTGCCTTTCCCTCTTCAATATAGACCCGCGCATCGCCGAAAGGATAGAACTCGTCATTATGGGCCTGCTCCTTTAGGAAATTCCTGTCAGCAATATAGAGAACTCGATGCCGATATTTTGATTTTACCAGCTTCCATACCACTTGGAAGGCGACATAGGTCTTCCCCGTGCCAGTGGCCATCGTCAAAAGGACTCGTTTTTTGTGATTAAGGATGGCCTCTATCACCCTCCTGATCGCCACATCCTGATAATACCGGGGGATCTTACCGCCAGGTTCCAGGTAGTAAGGGTAAAGCAAAGGATTCCCAAAAAGATCCTTGGTTTCTGCTGCCTTTTTTAAACCCAAAGGTGATTTGGAAACCCAGTATCTCTCCCAGAGCTCATTAGGGGAGGGGAATTGTGAGAGCGCTGTCTGCTTGTTGGTAGTAAAATCGAACTCCTCGATTTCGTGCCCATTGGTCGAATAGGCAAACTGCACATCCAATATCTTAGCATATTCCTTGGCCCGTTGAAGCCCGGCCAGTGGGGAGTGGGATTCGTCCTTGGCCTCAACCACGGCAATGGGGAAAGATGGTTTATAGAGGAGGATATAATCCGGCCTCCTCTTCTCTCTCCTCTTTGGCTCTTCGCCAACGAGATAGATTTGGCCCTGAGTGATATCTATCTCCCGCAGAATCCTCTCTTCCTTCCAACCCGCTCGATGAAGTTTGGGATCGATGAGCTTTGCCCGGGTGTCTGATTCGTTCAGCATCTTACCTTCCCCAGATCTCTGTGTTCTCCTTAAGGCTATAGTATCTCTTGCTGCCGATGATCACATGGTCGAGGACCTCTATCTCCATAATCTTGCTTGCTTCCAATATCTGCTTGGTCAGTTCGATATCGTCCCTGCTGGGGAACGGATCTCCGGAGGGGTGGTTATGGACGAGGATGATGGCCGCCGCGTGGACCTCCACCGCGGGATGGAAGATCTCCCTGGGGTGAGCGAGGCTTTCGTTCAAAGTCCCTATGGTGATCACCTCGTCACGGATGAGCTTATTTCTGGTGTCCAAGTAGAGCCCACGAAGGTGCTCCTTCCTTAACCTGGCCATATCCTTTGCATACTCAAAGACCTCCTCAGGTGAGCGGAGGAAAACCTCTGAGTGTCGGCCAAACATCCTTCTGCCCAATTCAAAAGCGGCCACCACCTGACAGGCCTGCACCGGTGAGAGGCCCAAAACCTTCTCTACCTTCCCCACATCACCTTCGGTAAAAATGGCCTGACCCCCGTATTGGGCCATAATCCTCCGGGAGAGTTCAAGGACCCCTTCCCTCCTTGTCCCCTTCCCCAGGATAACGGCCATCAGCTCATAGTTCTTCAGGGCTGAAGGCCCATGCTTTCTCAGCTTCTCCCGCGGTTTCTCCCCCTCCGGCAGATCGCGGATGCGCAGGTTATATGATCGATTTTGCCTGCTCACCCTTTACTCTCTCCTGAATAAGTGACGCCCAAAGATTATAACACACATTCTTCTTTAACCTCTTTGTCATTCAAACTCCTGTAAATTTATACGCTTTCCCCCTAAATAGTCAAGGACTTTTATTGCCTCCTGCTCCCCTCTAAGACCTGGGAAAACCTGAGGGCATCCTCAAGCATATAGACATTGTTGAACATAACCCAGGTGGGCCCCTCGGCTGCCCAATCCTTCAATTGCAGAAGCTCCCCTTGAGAATACCTATACCGGTAACCTCCTTTCCCGTGGAGGCGGAAGTAGCGGATCGCACCATAGAGAGCTTGAGTTTTAAATGGGTCTACAACATGGAGGAGATCAAGGGAGCGGCATAACCCCTCAATCTCCTCCCTCCCCCATTCCCCCCTTGGTTCCCAGCCAAAGAGCATCCCTCCTCTTTCTGCTCTGCTAAAGAACTCCTCCATATTCTTTATATTCCTTGGGGTTGGCCGGAAACTGGCCGGGCACTGGAAGACAATCAGCTTTGCCTTCAAAGCTTGGGCAACCTGCTTGGTCTCCTCCCAGGCCGCAAAGACCTCATCTGTAGGGCGGAAGTATCCATAGCTCTCCCCCTTAAGGAGAGGGATCTCCACTTTGAGCCTCCGATAGGTGGGGCTCTGGGGTGGGTGGGTGATCAGTTGCCAGGCCTTTAGGGTAAACTCGAAGTCCTCTGGAGCCTCTTCCCTCCACCTCTGAGCTGTTTTAAGCTGAGGTGGTTGGTAGAAGGTCTTCTGGATCTCCACCGCCTTGAATTGGCGATAATATTTCCCCTTAGCTATGGGAAATCCGCAACACCCAAGCTTTATCATCGGCTTCCCCCTACGATGGGTATCCTCTGGCCACAATGGGGACACCCACCCTTCTCAACCCGATAGGAAAGGATGCGGGTGTTTCTTCTCTCGATCAAAAGCTCCCCGCAGGAGGGACAATAGGTGTTCTCAAAGGGATGACCGGAGACATTTCCTATATAGACGAACCACAGACCTTCCTCTATGCCTATCTCCCTGGCCCTTTCCAAGGCTTGAATTGGGGTGGGCGGTATGGCGGAGAGTTCAAGGTGGGGGAAGAACTTGGTGATATGCCAGGGGGTCCCAGGCCCAAGTTTGTCCCTTATCCATCTTGCCAGTTCCCTTAACTCCTCTGATGAATCGTTGAGCTCGGGGACAAGATTGGTCACCACCTCTAAGTGCATTCCCCATTTAAGCTTTGCCCTTTCGGCCACCTCCAGTATCCCCTGAAAATCGTTTACTTCAGCTACCTTCCTGTAAAAGGTTGCAGAGAAGGATTTCACATCCACCCGATAGGCATCTAAGTAAGGAGCTATCAGATCCAATGCCTCCGGGGTGAGGAAACCGTTGGTAACAAAGCTGGTGTGAAGGCCAACTTCCTTAGCCTTGATAGCTGTATCCAGGCAATACTCTAACCAGAGAGTGGGTTCGTTGTAGGTAAAGGAGATCCCTTGACAATTCTGCTCTTTAGCCATAGCTATGGTCCGCTCTGGGGCGATAAATCCCTCCTTCCCTCCTTCTCCTTTAACCCGACTTTCGCTTTTCTATTTAGCGTCAACAGCCTAAGAATTTAGCTA
>JAOZPP010000071.1 GCA_029932675.1 bacterium | reverse complement strand
GGATGAAAGAGAGAGAATCTATCCAGGGTGGTTACCATGTGGGGTCATCAGCCAGTTATAAACGAAAAATGACTTGAAATTTCCAAAATAATATAGTAAATTTGTAATTCACAGATTTAAATGAGGAAATAGATAGGCCATTACAAAAAGGGGTAATCAAGATGGCAAAGGTGAAAGAAGTCCCGCAAATAGAAAGGCTCGAAAAACCAGCAGTGGGTTTAGACCCCTTCACGATGAGGAGTTTCATAGAGGGTCTCCTCTACAATATGCAGGGAGGAGTCTTTATAGTTGATCGTCAGAAACGAATAACTCTCTTCTACAAAGCAGCAGAAAAGATAACTGGGTATAGTGCCTCTGAGGTGGTGGGGAGGGTCTGTCAGGAAGTATTTAGGAGTCCGCTATGTGAGCAGCGTTGTTGCTTTAAGGAGATACTTAAGAAGAGAACATCAGTATGCGATATAGAACTTCAATTCCATTGTAAAGCCAGCAAACCCATTCCTGTCAATATTACTGCTTTCCCCTTGAAAGAC
This sequence comes from bacterium, assembly GCA_029932675.1. GTDB lineage: Bacteria > SM23-81 > DAOVCL01 > DAOVCL01 > DAOVCL01 > DAOVCL01. The sequence continues at coordinate 18,006 of JAOZPP010000071.1, read as the reverse complement.
CATGAAGCTAAGATAGTGGGAATGGTAGAAATTTTCCGAGATATCAGCGGACTAAAGAATTTGCAGAATCAACTCATCCATACGGATAAACTCACTATGATGGGACAGATCGCCGCCGGAGTAGCACATGAGATAAACAACCCGATCAACGGAATTCTGACCTATATCAAACTGCTTTTGAGGAAGTTAGAGAAGGGGGATCTCCCTTCTGTGGTTGAAGACTTTAAGAAATATCTCCTCATAATGGAAAAGGAGACCAAGCGTGTCGGGAGGACAACAAAAAATTTATTGGATTTCTCCAGACGGGCCGAGCCCGATATTAGGCCCATCCATATCAATGAGGTAATAGAACACAGTCTGGTCCTCCTAAATGATCAACTCAAAATTGGCAATGTGGAGGTGAGGAGGGAGCTTAAGCCAGCGCTTCCAGAGGTAATGGGCGACTTCGGACAACTTCAACAGGTATTTATGAACCTCATAATGAATGCTATTCAAGCCATGCCCAAAGGGGGGAGGCTGGAGATAAAAACGGCATTAGAAGGAGAACCTGGGAGGGAAGGTTTTGTGAGGATAGATGTCTCAGATACGGGATGCGGTATCCCTGAAGAAGATATTCCCAAGGTTTTCGATCCCTTCTTCACCACAAAGTGTAAAAGAGGGGATACCTGCCTTGGTTTAGGCCTTTCTATAGTCCAAGGGATAATTAAGGATCACCGCGGCCAGATCTATATAAAAAGCGAAGTGGGGAAGGGCACCACTTTTACCATCAAGATCCCTACTGTTTGAGCAGTTGTAGCTAACCCGCCAGCGGGAATAATATTGTGAAGTGGATCTATATCTTGCCCATCGGGTTAGTAAACCCAGCCACCTTGAAGTATGTGGCAGAGGAGATACCCTTAAAACTCAACTACCGATGTAAAATTATGGAGAGCATAGGGGAGCCTTCCTACGCCTTTGAGCCCAAACGAGGCCAGTATTCCTCAGCCAAAATCTTGAGAGAGATATTGAATAAAGCGCAAGCACATCCAGTTTCAGAGGATTTAATCAAAATACTGGGAATAGTCGATCTCGATCTGTGTACACCCATTTTGACCTTTGTCTTTGGTGAAGCCCAATTAGGTGGTAAGGCGGCCCTAATTTCATTACGCCGTTTGCATCAAGAGTACTATGGATTGCCTCCAAATCCTCCACTTTTGTTAAAGAGAGCGGTTAAGGAGGCCTTACATGAGCTGGGCCATACATTCGGGTTGACCCATTGTTTAGACCCAAAATGTGTGATGTACTTTTCAAATAGCGTTAAAAACATAGATACAAAGAGCGATAAATTCTGTGATAGTTGTTCAATACTATTGTCAGAGAAGAAACCAAAGGTGACAGAATGAGGGGAGATGTACATATCTTGATAGTTGATGATGAAGCAGTTATGCGCGATTCGCTCTCTGCATGGTTAATGGAAGATGGGTATGAGGTTGAGGCAGTGGGAGATGGCGCGCAAGCATTACAAAGAGTGCGGGAGGAGAGATGGGACGTGTTGTTAGTGGACTTAAAAATGCCGGGGATGGATGGGATTGAGGTGTTGGAGAAAGTCAAGGGATATAATGAGGAAATACCAGTAATTATAATGACCGCGTATGCAACTGTGGATAGTGCCGTGGAAGCGATGAAGAAAGGCGCTTATGACTATATTGTTAAACCATTCAATCCGGAAGAGATAGGACTAGCCATCAGAAAGATAATTGCCTATCAGGACTTGGTTAAAGAGAATCTATACCTCCGTCAGGAATTGGAGAGGAAATACCAGTTCAAGGACATTATTGGGAAAAGCCATAAAATGCAAGAGGTTTTTGCCTTGGTAAAGACAGTGGCAAAAAGCAATTCTACGATTCTTATCGAAGGGGAATCCGGTACCGGGAAGGAGCTCGTTGCCCGCGCAATCCATAATAGCAGCCTGAGGAATGAAGGCCCCTTTGTTGCCGTGAATTGTGCGGCCCTACCTGAAAATCTCCTCGAAAGTGAACTCTTTGGTCATGAAAGGGGAGCTTTCACCGGTGCAGTCTCTACCAAGAAAGGGAGGTTTGAGCTTGCCAATAAGGGGACCCTTTTCCTTGACGAAATTGGTGATATAAGTCCTAAAACCCAGGTGGACCTATTGCGAGTATTGGAGAAGTTCCCGGCGGGTAGGGGGGACAGCCTTAATTAAAACTGATGTCAGGATTATCTCTGCCACCAACAAGGAGTTAAAGAAATTAGTGGAAGAAGGAAGGTTTAGGGAGGATTTATACTACAGGATAAATGTGGTCTCCATTCAACTGCCTCCCTTGCGCGATAGGAAGGAGGACATACCTCTCCTTGTCCAGCATTTCTTAAAAAAATACTGCATTGAAAACAAAAAAGAAATAGATGGGCTATCAGAGGAGGCCTTCGCTCTCCTGATGAAATACGATTGGCCCGGCAATGTGCGCGAGTTAGAGAACGTAATAGAAAGGGCTGTGGTAATAACTAAAGGCAGAATGATCCTCCCCCAAGACCTCCCTCTGACTTTTCGTAGAGAAGAAAAGTTCAGGCCCAGCTCCAGTATGCAGCTTCGCGAAGTGGAGAGGGAACACATCCAGCGTGTCCTGGAATCGAACAACTGGAATATATCCAAGTCAGCTAAGATATTGGGGATCGACAGGAACACCCTCTCCAGCAAGATAAAGAGGTTTCATATTGAAAAACGCTGAATTCTTCCGCAGCCCCGCTGAAATTTCTGCATAACCTAACCTTTTATATCCCGCCAAATTACATCACCCTCTATTTACCCCTGCTGAAATATGTAGCAATACCACCCCCATTGAAGCTGCTCGTCCCAAATCCGTTTTTCGTCTAACTCCTTGTTATAACAATAATTTAACTACGAAAAGGGGGGGCTGGCACGGCGTTTGCTTTTCAGTTGGTCAAGGAGGTGAGTGAAGATGAAATGCCCGTTTTTGGAGGAAGTGGTCGTGAGGTATTGTAAAGCATATCCCATCAGAAAGTTAATTCCTTCTGATCTTTCCGGTACGATGAGCTTATGTTTGAGCGAAGGGCACGTTCAGTGCACCGAGTACCAAGGTGTGGCGAAAGGAGATGGAGAAAAATCTAAGGAGGTGAACAGGATGAAAGTGGCCAGAGAGGAAGGAGTGAAGGTAACTGAGAGGGAGCACCTCAGCACCGAACCCCTGTGTATCTGGGCAAAGTTAGGTGTGGTCCCGGAGAGGCATTGCACGCTCGATTATAACTGTGCGGAATGCGAATTCAACCAGTCCTTGATGGATGCAAACGGGAAATACGCCCAAGCCCCAGATATGTTCAACATAATCGAACGATTACGAAGGCTACCTGCGTCTGAACGGAAATGCAGGTATACTTTGATGGGGGAAGTCTCTTATAAGTTATGCCCCAATAACTACCAATGCGGGACCTGTGAATATGACCAGGCCATGCAAGATGCCCTCTATGGGCATCCGAAGGTTGTGGGTCGTATGGCTCAAGTGAAGCGGATAAAGGTGAGGGACTTCCTAATTCTGAGCCATCTCTATTTTCATAAGAAGCACACTTGGGTCAGGATAATGAGCGATGACACTGTCCGGGTAGGATTGGACGATTTTGCTCAGCGCCTGTTAGGACAGATAGAGGGAGTGGAATTCCTTCCGGGGAGGGAATTGAGGAAGGGAGAATTTGCCTGGGGAGTGAGGTGCAAGATGGGAGATGCCCAACTTCTTTCCCCAATCGATGGGACAGTTAAGGCGATCAACGAGGAACTTTCTAAGGATGGTTCTTCGTTAAATACCGACCCCTATGGGGAAGGTTGGGTCCTTGAGTTGCAGCCGTTCGATCTCAGAGAGAGCTTAGAGGAGCTGGTGAAGGGGGACAGTGCCAAAGATTGGCTCGAGGCGGAGATAGATAGGCTTTCCCAAAGGATTGCAAGCGACATTGGGGTCACGGTAGCTGACGGTGGTCAATTAATTCATGCCATCGATGAGAAGATCGATGGTCGCCAGTGGAGAAATCTGATAAAAGATTTTCTTCTACTTTAGTTAGGAAGACAAGAGTTTTCTTGTGAGCTCATAAGCCATTAAACCAAGAGAGAGGGGATGTTCGCTCAAGGACATCCCCTCTTTATTATCTCCCAGAACTTCGTCTTTACCGTTGCCATGGCCCGATCCGCCTGCCCTATTGGCTTGGGTGAGTAGTCCCCCTATCCGAGAGAAGGTATCTTTGCAGCCACCTCTTCCTAAATCACCCTGTTCCTCCATCCGGGCTCAAAGAAAAATCTGCTTGACAGAGGGGGGGTTTCGACTTAAATTTCGCCTAAGAAGATAGCATCTCCTTAAGGGAGGTTAGCTATGTCAAGGTTGAAGGCCGGGCTTTTGCCCTTAATAATTTTTATCCTTTTCCTGTTTTTTACTACTTCCGCCTGGGGAGAAGGGGATAGCCTACGAATCATCTACACGGGGAACACCCTCTCCAACCTGGTTCCCTCTGGGTGAGGCTGTAACCGCACAGGCGGTCTGGCCCGGCGGGCCAGTTTCATCAAAGAGAAGAGTCTTCCAAGGTATCTCCCCCTGCTCTTAGACGCTGGGAACAACTTCGCGGGGAGGGGCAAAGGCGCTAAACTGAAATCAGAATATCTGGCCAAGATGCTCTCGGTTCTCAGCTATGATGCCTTGAATTTAGGGAGTTCCGACTTCGGGTTTGGGGAGCGGTTCTTGGCCCAGCTTAAGGATAAATATAGACTTCCCTTTGTCTCAGCGAATATCTACTATGGGGATACCAACCGCCCTTTTGCTCATCGGTTTTTGATCAGGAGGGTGGGAGGCAATGGCTTCTTGGGCTTTGGGTATGGGGGGATAAAGGTAGGAATATTTGGCCTCTCTAAGGTCTTCTCCCCCAAGCCTACTGATTGGCGAGACAGAAAAATAGTAGTTAAAGACCCTGTGGAAGAGGCGAAGAGGGTGGTACGCAAGCTAAGGGGAAAGTGCAATTTGGTAGTGGCTCTGGCCCAAATGGATATGCAAGGGTTGAAGGAGTTGGCCCAAAAGGTGGAGGGAATTGATTTGATCATTGGGGGAGGGGGGGGCAAACGGGGGAATCCCTTACAGGTCAATCACACCCTTATTGTGCAACCAGGCTCTCGGGGTAAAAATGTTGGTTTGCTCGACCTCCGTCTCAACCCCCAGGGAGGGGTGAGTAGCTCAAACGGCTCCCTGGTGCTTTTGGACAACAAATTCTCTGATGATAAACGGATAGCGCAGCTTGTTAAGGAGTACAAGGAAGAAGTAAGGAGGAGGGCGAAGAGGGAACAAGGGAGGAAAAAGAAGGCCCCTTCCCCACCACCGAAGAAACTTCCCCGCAGAGATAAGGGCGGGGTGATTAAGAGGAAGTAAGAGGGCCTCCGGTAAGGGAGGCCTTTTCCTTTTTGCGGTTGAGCAAAAGATCCTTGTGCCCTAAATCATCCACACCACCGGGAGAACAAGCCGCGAAGTGTTGATAGAAATAAAAATCGAGGCATTCTAAATACTCACCCTTGATTTTTCTTGACAAGCTCCGTTTAGATGGTTAAATTATATGAATGTATTCAAATATTTGCATTCAAAATTGGATACTTATAAAGGTCCCCCAGGGGAGAGTAATTGAGTAGGTACCCCTCGGAGCCTCAAACAGAGATCTGTTAAGATGAGGGATTTGATCGAGATCTTTAAAACCCTTTCCGACCCCACCAGGTTGAGGATAGTAAGAGCGCTTATGGAAGGTGAGCTGTGTGTCTGTGAACTGGAGAACATCCTTGGGGTTTCCCAGTCAAATATCTCCCATCAATTGCGTATATTAAGGCAGGCAGATCTGGTTAAGGACAGAAAAGTGGGCAAATGGGTCTTCTACTCCTTGGAGGATAATACCTACTTAGGGGTCCTTTCCCCGGCAATTAAGGACTGGACAGGGGGGGAGAAGGTAATTAAAGAGGATTTGAGGAGGGTGAGGAAGTGTTTGAACTCCAATGCTACAGAAAGGTGCAAACATCTGGAAGGGAGAAGAATACTATGATCTCGGATGCCAAAAAAGGATATTTCGGCCTCTTTCTTCTGTTTTTGGCCTTGGGCCTCCTCTCTGCTTGTAGCACAGGGGAGGAGGTAAAAGAGAAGGTCCAGATTATTTACTCGGGGAATATGTGGGGCTATCTTGAGCCCTGTCCAACCTGAGGACATCGCCATGATTATGGCGGGCTGGCTCGGCGAGCCACATATATAAAGGATAACAGGGCTGAGGATGCATACCTGCTGATCCTCGATGCAGGGCAATTTCTCTGTTATGGGGCAAGGACCAGCAAGCTGAAGGCAGATTATATGGCTCAAGGAATGTCCCTCTTGGGATATGATGCCATAAATGTGGCCGGCTGGGACTTCTTTTTGGGGGAGAGATTTCTCAAGGACTTGCAGGATAAGTACAAACTCCCCTTTGTTTCAGCCAACATCAGGTATAAGGATACGAGGTCGCATTTTGCCCGGCCTTACATAGTGAAGAGGTATGGGGGGAAGAGCTTCCTGGGTATTGGATATGGTGGACTCAAGGTGGGGATATTTGGGGTGGCTAGCCCCGAACCAATCGAACGGATCAAACCCCAAGGGGAGGATAGACCCTTGGTGGTGGACGATCCTCTCGAGACAGCTCGCCATATGGTAAACAAGCTGAGGGGAAGATGTGATCTGGTGATCATGCTCACCGATTTGGAGCGGAGCCAATCTCAGGAATTGGCCAAGAAAGTGGAGGGAATTGACCTGATAATTGGAGGGAGAGTGGGATCGGTTGAAGGAGAACCGAAGAAGGTGGGGAGGACTTATCTGGCCGTTGTGGGTTCAAAAAGCTATTATGCGGGGGATCTAATCCTCTCCTTGGACCCTCAAGGGAGGCTGCATTCCATCGAATCCCGTTCTTGCCTCCTGGATGAGAAGATCAAAGGTGATCCTGATATTTTAAAGTTGCTGCGTGAGTATAAGGAGAAACAAAAGATCTCTGGCCGAAAAAGGGCCAAGGAAATGGATCGTTAAAGATTGGGAGGGGGATTGAGAATAAAACAGATTATCTCGCTTCTATTTATCTTCTCTTTTATGGTTTCTGGAGAAGTCTCCGGGATTAACGGGGGAGAAAGGGAGCTTTCCATCTATGTCTTCTACGGTCGGGATTGTGAGGACTGTCACCACATCATCGAAGATTTCTTGCCTAAGATTGAGTCCACCTATGGGGACAGGCTACAGTGGCGATACTTTGAGATTAATAACCCGGACAACTATCAGGTGTTGCTCAATATGGAAGAAGCTTATAAAAAAGAGGACAATGGAATTCCGGTCTTTGTCATTGGAGATTTCCTCCTCAGCAACAAGGAGGTAGAGGAGAAACTGGAAGAGGTGCTTTCCCTATATTCTCCCACTGGAGTCCCTTTCCCTCATTTAGAACTTACTAAGGGCGGGGTCTATACATCTAAGCCCCTCTGGGGGGAAGACGAGGGGGCGAAATCCCCACCAGTTGAGGAAGAGAGACAGGTCTATCTGGCCTATTTCTATAAGTTCGGCTGTAAGGAGTGTGATAGGGCCGAGTATCAAATGAAGTTTCTAAGAGCTAAATATCCCAATCTGGTGGTGAGAAAGTATAACATCCTGGATCCAGAGAGCAAGAAGTTGGCTGAGGCCTTAGGGGAGATATACAATGTCCCTGAGCCCCAAAGGATGTCCACCCCAGAAGCCTTTATTGGAAGAGATTACCTATTGGGCAAGGAAGTAAATGATAAAAACTTAGAGAAACTCATAGAAAAATACAATGCTACTGGGACATCTCCCCCCTGGGAGTTAGCCCGCGAGGAGTTGCAGAAAGCGGAGAAGAAAATAATCAGCAGGTTTAAGGGATTAGAGATAACCACAGTCATCTCCGCTGGCCTCTTAGACGGGGTAAACCCCTGTGCCTTTGTCACTATAGTCTTCTTCATCTCCTACTTAGCATTTGTAGGCCGCAAGGGGAAGGAACTCCTCGCCGTGGGGTCCGCCTTTACCCTGGCCGTGTTCATAACCTACTTTTTGGTGGGGCTGGGGTTGCTGAAGTTCGTTCAATCCCTGAGCTTTATGCCCTATGTGGCCCGGATAGTCTATATGCTCACCGCTGGGGGAGCCATAGTCTTAGCAGTTTTAAGCTTTTATGACTATGCTAAATACCGGGGGGGCGAATATGAGGAGTCTATATTAAAGCTCCCTGACTTTCTCCATAAAAGGGTCCACCAGGCGGTGCGCACCCGTTCCCGCGCGAAAAACTATGTCCTTGCTGCCTTAGTTACTGGATTTTTTATCTCCATACTGGAGTTCGCCTGCACTGGCCAGGTCTATCTACCCACCATCATATTCGTCACCAAAGTGCCTGCCCTGAAGGCCAAGGCCCTCTTCTATCTCTTCTTCTATAACCTCTGCTTTATCCTCCCCCTGGTGGTCATCTTCCTTCTCGCCTATAAAGGGATGACCTCAGAGAGGTTGACCGAGTTCTGGAAAAGCAAGGGGAAGGGGGTAAAGCTGGGGATGGGGATAATGTTCCTCTGTTTGGCTGGCATCCTAATCTATTACATATCTCATTAGGGAACCTGATGGACATAGCTCCCTGTGTTCGGCAAGTTCTCTAGAGGGGTTTTCGCCCCCCTACATTCCTGCCCACCCAGCTTGCTCTCCTTGTTGGGGAAGCCTTTAACAAAACTCAGAAAATGAGTGATATGAAGGCTATTTTCAGGGTTTTCCTCATCGTTATTACCCTGAGCTTGATTGGGGTCGGTTGTGAGAGGGCCTATCAATTTAGGAACGGTGAGGTCTGAGGAAAGCGATTGTCAATTCGTAATCGGCTTGGGGGACCATGTAAAAAAGGAAGGAAAACAGGTGATGGCATAGAAACTTCTATTGTTGAGGAGGCCAACATCCGCCGGGGACTCTATCCCCGGGACTAAAATTTTTTGGGGCACCGCTGATTTTTGGAGTTGACAAGTGGTGAGATGCTATATATATTGACTTTCGACTTGCATTCTTAAGAGAACGTCATTGTCCTCAGAGGTGCTGATGATTGTATTATCCTTCTTAACCCCAAATGTTGTTGGTAGGGAATATGTGAGGAAAGATAGCCCCCATATAGGCTGGTGTGGGGGCTTTTTTACTTCTGCACCAGTAGATCCCTTGAGGGGAAGAATTGGCGGGTAACTTCTGGGAGGCGCTCTTTTTCAATGGATTGCTCCTCGGTTTAACTGTGAGGGTCAGGGCCTTATCCCTTAAGGGGGCAGTAGTAATGGCTCTAATGGGGTTTTGGATCTTCCTCGCCTTAGGATGGCGGGGGTACCTCATCCCCATTGGCTTTTTTACTCTGGCCAGCCTTTTTACCCATTTGGGCTATGAAAGGAAGAGAAACCGGCAAGTGGCCCAGCAAAGGGGAGGGACAAGGGGGCCACGAGAGGTTTTAGCCAATGGTTTAGTGCCGTTGCTGTTTACCCTTCCGATGGTTTGGTTAGACTCAAAGCTTTTTACATTGGGCTATATTGGGGCTTGGGCCACTGCCCTCTGTGATACCTCCTCCACAGAACTGGGAAACCTTTGGGGGAGAAGGAGTTACCTCATCAAAAACTTTCACAGGGTAAACCCAGGCACCGCAGGAGCTGTCTCTTTGGAGGGGACGACAGCAGGTTTTGTGGCTGGTTCATCTCTTATTTCTTTGGCTTACGCGCTAAGATTAGTAAACCTAAGGCTCGTTCTTCCCCTTTGTTTTGCTGCCCTTTTGGGCAGTATGATGGAAAGCTATTTAGCGGAGATTATTCCTCCGAGCATTAGGGTTAAGCACGAATTATTAAATCTGTTGAACACCTCCCTCGGCGGCGGCTTCGCCCTCTTGGGAGGGATTCTTTGGCTCACCCCGGAATAAGGTCATTTGAACCCTGACCAGCCGTTGAAATGGTCAGCGGCTGGGGATAGAACGAAAGGAGGTGAAAGGGAATGGCTATGTGGTGCAATAAGGGGCCGGCGATCATCAAACCAGGGTTTCCGCCTCCGCCTCCACCGGATCCAGATGGGGATGCTATCCTCTACGAATAAGAGGCCCCCTGGATAAGTGCCCCAGAAAGGGAAGAGGGCGGAGGAGTCTTCCCCTGCTCCTCCGCCCTCGTAAAAGCCCTTCCAGTCCGACTACCCTAGGTAATCCTAAAGGGATCGATCATTTCCTGGGAGAGGCGGTTGGAAGGGAAAAACGAAAGGAGGTGAGTGGGAATGGCTATGTGGTGCAACAAGGGCGAACCGGGACCTCCGTGGAAGCCTAAACCATGGCCGCCGTATGATCCAGACGGTGGCGATTATCTCCTCGCAGAGGAGTAGGAGACCACAACGGTTAACCCACTGGGGGAGAAGGACGGGGGAGTTCCATTAAAGTCCCTCGTCCTTCTTCAGCTAATTATGATAGAATCCAATCAAGCCCAAGAAAATCTGCGGGAGCAATTCCTTCAGGAGGCCAAGGGCTCGATCAGCGGGGTGGAGGAGGACAGCAACATCTTAGCCGCCATCCTCACCGGGTCTGCTGCCTGGGGGAAGCCAAACCCCGCTGGGGACCTGGACATCCTCCTCATTGCCCACGAGCAGAGGGGGGTAGTCTATCGCTATCTCGTCCCCAAATTCTGCCCTGTCCCACGACGCACCGAACTGGGTTATATACCCTATAGAACGGCAGTGGAGAAGATCAAGGAGGGCCATAGAAACCAGCTAAGTTGTAGTCTCATAGAGCAGCTTAAGCATGGGAGAGTGCTTTTTCAAAGGGGCTCTCAAGGGGATGATCTAATTGATAGCTGCCGGAGGATACAGCCCAGCAGGCTCATCATCGGGGAGCTCCTCAATAATATTAGGGGGGTTTTACGGGAAATTAAGTGGAACATTGACCAAGGCCATACCAAAGGGGCAACCTTGGCCATCCGGCGAATGGTTCAGCTCTCCGTGCGGGTTCTTCTCCTGGCCAGAGAAAGGACAGGGATAGCAAAGGAGAAACATGAGTATAGGGCGGTGAGGAGATGCTTAAATGAGATGGAAACCGCAGAGTATGAAAGGTTGCTGGGGATCAAAGGAATTGGGGAGAAAGAGGCTCGCCGCACAGTGGGGAGCACCATTGATTTTATGAAAAGGTTTCTCCAGCGGTGGTCTATCTCCCCAGATCTGGTGAACTATGAATGAAGAGGATAAGGAACTGAGAGGGATTCTGTATAAAGAGGCGGAGTATATAGCCAAAGAGCTCAGAGGGGACCCTTCCACTCTGGCCGTGATCTTAAGTGGCCCATTGGCCCTGGGAAGGGTCGCGGAATCCCACAAGCTCTATTTTGCCGTCATTACCAACAAAGATGATGGCATAATAGAACATCACTTCTTAGATGAAGGATGGGGAGAGGTGAAGAGGCCAATTGAGATGGGGAAGTTCCCCCTCAAGGTGGCCAGGTATCTCCTCCAGAACGGTTACACCGATATGGTCTCCTATAAGTCCTTAGAGGCCTTCCGTTGTGGTCGGGTCCTCTGGGAAAAGGATGGGGTGGGCCGGGAGATGATTGAGGGGGCAAAGAGACATATCCCTAAGAAGCGGTTCATTGGGGAGAGCCTGCACGGAGCTGTTTCGGCCCTCGATGATGCCTTTTCCCTCTTGCGGAACGGCGACTACCTAAACGCCGTTTTGGTGGCCAGGGAGGCAGTTACTAAGGCAGTTGGCATAGTAGTTGGAGAGAGGATGCAGGAGGGGGATATCTCCTTCCTGGAGGCCGCTGAGGAGCTTCTCCCCCCTGAGCAGTTCGCTCTCTACGAGGAGATCTTGGATATAAGGGGGGTTGACCTGAGCATAGCGAAGGATAACGCGACAAGAGCCAGGAAATTCGCCGAATATACGCTCCGAGAGATTGGAGTCAACCCAGAGCACATCTTCGGGTCCGAAGGGGAGGAAGGGTCAAGATGAGGGGTTTACAACGGCTCCCCCAGAAGAGGGTTCACCACACCAGGGATGGTATCCATTTCTTCGCCAACCCATATTGGGGCGGTAAGTTTGTTACCGATGAGGCCGGCTTTAAGGTAATAGAACTCATGGACCGCGAGGAGGATGAGGAGAGGTTAATCGACCTCATTTCAGAGGAGTTAAAGATCAATCCTTATGAGGCTGCTGCCAGATTTGTTAGCTTCTTCGACCGACTGAAGCGCCACAGAATGTTAGGGGAGGCCCAGCCGGAAGGAGAAGGGATGCCCCAGCCCAACCTTGGCTTTGTAGAGGTCACCAGAAAGTGTTCCACCCGCTGCCGGCTCTGCTATGTAGATTCAGGGGAGGAGAAGCCCGACACCCTCAGCTTAGACGAGATCTATGGGGTCATCGATCAGATGGCGGAAATGGGGGTTGAATTCATTGCCCTCTCTGGAGGTGATCCCTTGACCAGAGGGGACCTGCTGGAGATCTTGGAATATATAACGATAAAACGGGGGTTGACTGGGGGGATATCGACGAGCTTGCTTACCCTGACTGAAGATACGGCCAAGAGGATGAAGGAATTGGATGTCCTCGTCCAGGTGAGTTTAGACGGCAGTTCACCGGAGATAAATGACTGGAATAGAGGAGAAGGTTCCTTTGCCAGGACAATGGAGGGGGTGAAGCTCTTAAATAAATATGAGATCCCCTTCCGGTTTGCCTTTGTCATCAACAAACACAATATAAAGGACATAGAAGCCATGGTGGAGCTCGGGCTAAGGCTGGGGGCGAAGGAGATCGCCTTTGGCAAAGTGAGGATAGCTGGCAGGGCCAAAGGACAGGAGGCTATAGCCTATCCTTCACCTCAGGAGATGGCCTCCGCATATAAGACGCTTTACCGGAAGGCGATCGAAGTGCGCGAGAAGGGGATGAAGGTCAACCCTAAATACAACCAACCCCTCCTCACTGGATTAGGGGATAGGGTGGGCTCTCTCCCCTGCGGCGCCGGCAGGACCTTCATCCAGGTCTCCTATAATGGCGATATAATCCCCTGTTCCCTTCTCTGCGGGGAGAAGGAATTCGTCCTCGGCAATGTGCGGAAGGATAAACTCAAGGAGGTATGGGAGAATTCCTCGATATACAACTTCTTCAGGAACACAACTGTAGAGGAGATAGAGTGTTGCCGAAGCTGTCCTGCCAAGTACCTCTGCGGAGGGGGGTGCCGGGCTGATGCCTATCTCACCAATGGAGCCTTAGATGGACCCTGTAGCGACTGTGAAGATCTGAGGTTCTATTATGCCCAAATCTTTGATAATGCTTGCCGCAAGAAAAACGTAACGCCATTTTAGTGATGGGATCCTTCATTGTCATAGATGGGATAGACGGCTGTGGAAAGTCTACTCAGGTAACTCTGCTGGAGAAGAAGCTCTCCCAAAGAGGCTTGGTGGTAAATGTTTCCCGGTGGAAGGATTCACTCTACATTGAGAGGCTGTACATAGGCGACCTCATAAAGAGGATCCACGAAGGGAGTGTGATTATTCCTCCTGAGGCCCGCACCTTCCTTTTAGGTGCGGACATCTCCAATAGGTTAGAGAGTATGATCAAGCCCTGGTTGGAGAAGGGGGAGATCGTCATCGGGGACAGGTATATCTACAAGATAATCGCCCAAGGGATCGCCCGCGGCCTGAACAAACAGTGGCTGAAGACGGTCTTCAAATTTGCTCCTGAACCGGACTTAAAGATCCTCCTTGATGTTCCCCCTCAGATCGCGTTGAAGAGGATAACAAATTATAGGGAGATCTCCTTCTATGAAGCGGGACTGGATGTGAAAAGAGGCACGGACAAAGAATCATCCTTCATTGATTTTCAGGGTAAGGTAAGGGAAGAACTGCGCAAGCTAATGAGGGAAGAGGGAGGAGTTATCATCGATGGTCGCCTCCCCCTCTTAGAACAGAGCAAATTGATCTTCCATTATGTGGAGGAGAAACTTAAAGAAAAGGGGACGGTCTTGGTCCCTGCTCAACATTGATACGGACTTTTTATGATAATAGGTCTGTTGGGGGGCGAATACGATAGATGTTTAGGCCTGCTTAAGCGGCAAATAGAAGACCTAGGCCATAAGGCGATAACCATCAATCTAAAGTCTCTCCCCCAGGTAACCACAGCAACCATCGACTACCAGGGAATAGTCTATGACGGTTACAACCTATTTGAGATGGGGAGCTTTTATCTCCGGGAGATGGAGATAAGGGCCCCTTTCTTTCACGTCACCTATACCAAACAGCTCTGGGCGATGCTGCGGGAGAGATACCTCTCCTTTGAGGCCGAGGAGAGGGAAAATATCCTCTTTACACGTAACCTCCTGGAGATTTTGGCCTACAAAAAACCAATGGTTAATCCCCCTCAGGTCTACTCCCACCGTCGTCAGCTCCCCTTCCACCTCTCCCTATTAGCTCAAAGGGGATTTTCGGTCCCACCTTTTATCAGCGGGGTTGAGGAAGACCTTGAGGTCACAGGGTTCCAGGAAGAGCTCCCTTTGAACTTGGATGAGGAAAGGATCTGGGATGTGCTCTCCTTCCCTAAGGAGGGGAAGGGGGAGGTGAGGATTTGGAGGAAGAAACCTGAGGGCACTACTTATAAGGGCATCGTCTTAGGGGAGAGTCTGTTGGAGGTGACAGTTGAGATCCCCGGGGATGGAGGTGCACCAAGGAAGGTAGAGTCGCAGGAACTTCCAGAAGAAATAAGGGGGGGTATCCTGGAGGCAGCAAAGGCTATGGGAGCCGCGTTTGCTGAGGTCCAGCTCTTATATACTGCCAAAGAGAAAAGGGTCTGGTTCCTCCAGGTTGATCCCTCTCCTAACTTCTTTGAGTTGGAGAAGGCTCACGGACTACCCATCTCTGAATCCCTGGCCAGATACCTGGTGGAGATCGCTGATTAGATGTACCTCGGGGTCTTTACGAAATTCTATTAGTTCATGAATAATTCAGGTAAAGGGCATTCCCCTGAGAAAGCCGAGCATTCCGATTAAAGCTCTAACTATGAGGCAGTGGCAATGGCGCGAAAAAGAATAGGCATCTTCGGCCCTCATACCGATGCAGACGTCCAGGAGCTCAAGGCAAAGATCGAGGATAGGGGAGGGGAGGCCAGGGTCATCGACTTAGGACTCTTCCCCTCGGTAGTCAAGGCCTCCATTACAATAGATAGGGTAATCTTCGATGGGATGAACCTCCTCGATTTTGATGGCTTCTACCTCAGGAGGGTTGCAGGTATGTGGCCCCTGCCACGCAGGGAGTTCACTAGGGAGGAATGGGCCAATTTCTACGAGAAGTTCAACGATTATATGGCCAACATCCGCGCTATCCTCTCCTTTAAACACTCCTTGGTGAGGATCCTCTGTGAAAGGAAACTGGTCATCAACCCCTACAATTCCTGGGGGTACCACCACCTAAAGCTCCATCAGTTCTGGATCTTAAAAGAGAACGGTTTTAAGGTTCCTGGGTTTAAGGCAGGGAACAACTACTTTAACCTTAAATCCTTTTTAGAGGGGAAAGAGGCCGTGCAGAAACCCTTCATTAAAGGACAGGTTCAGAGGGCCAATTTAGCGGGGCTTGAGGCAACACGGGATAACCTGAGGAAGAAACCCATCATCTATCAGGAGTTTATTCGAGGAAGGAGCGTTCGGGCTTTTGTTCTGGGGGATGAACTCATCTTAGCCTGTGAACTCCCCCATAAAGAGAAGGGGGTTGATGCCAGCGAGCATATAGAGTATATGAAAAAAATCGACCTTCCTCCTGAGATGGAGGATGAGATAGTGCGGGCAGCAAAGACCTTTGGGATGATCTTTTCTGGCGTGGACCTCCAATGGGATCAATCCAGTGGTGAATACTACTTCTTAGAGTGTAACTCTGCCCCTTTCTTCAGACCCTATGATACCCAAGTGGGGGCGGATATAGGAGGAAAGCTTGCTCAGTTCCTTTTGGAAAGATCATAGTGGAGAGGAGGAACTCCCCCTTCACTCCCTCCCTTCCCTCCGGGAGAAATATATAGAAGATGGCAGGAAAGTGGCCGAGCACCTCAGAAAAGAGCATGATATCCTGGCAATATGGCTTTCCGGCCCCTTCGAATATTCCCGGGTCTCCCCCACAAGCGACCTCCATCTCGCTGTCCTCATCCCTGGTGGAAGAGAACCCTTCTATCATCATCAACTCCCCCCTTTCAGCGAAGTGGGGAGAAGATTGGAGATAGCATTCTTCCCCCTTCACTCCCTTCAATTGGCCTTGGAAAGAGGATACCAGGGGTGGCCTACCGTATTTGATCTTCACAAGCTAAGGGAGGTTGTAATCCTCTATGAGAGGGAGGGAATCCTGAGTCAATTGAAGGAGGGTTTGCAGGGGATAAGACCAGCAAAGCTATTCATCGGTAGGGAGATCGAGGGCTTAAGGTTAGAGATCGATTTAATGGGGCGATTATTGGATGAGGGGAAGTATAGGAAAAGCCTGCTTAACTCAAGGCAGATCCTCTGGCACGCTTTGCAATTGCTCTTGCTGACGAAAAAGTCCCGTACATTCTCGAAATTATCAGATCTCTACCCTCAGTTGAGATCCCAACTCTCCTCCCCCCTGGCGGAGGAGTTCGCGGCCCTTCAGGGAGTGCAGGGGATAGATAGGAATGGGGCCGAAAGAAAGGTGAAGATGGCGAGGAGTTTGGTGAGCTTTATCCTGGAGAAGGAAGGGATTTGAGGCGAAGGTTTAGGCTGATTAGGTATATAGTCCTTTTAGCTATTATGATCCTCTTGCTGGGGTTTAGCGTGCTCATCTTTGGGAGGATGGATGAGACGGTGAGGGCTTTTGGCATAGTGGAGCCAGCAAATTATGAAAGAGTTAAGCCAAAGGTTGATGGGATCATAGAGAAGATATTGGTTAAAGAAGGGGATAGGGTTGAGAAAGGGGATACTCTGGCGGTTTTAGATGTTCGAGAGCTAAGACTTCAGGTGGAGAGAACAAAACAGGCACTTACTCAGGCCCAAGCAGACCTTTCCCAACTCAAAGAGGAGTATGAAAACCTCATCCTGAGCAAATCATTTGAGACAACCTCTGCATTCGCCAATCTGTTTCAAGCAAGGAGAAGGGCAGAAATTGCCAAGGAGAAATATGAGAGAGCACAAAAATTATACAAAGAAAATTTGATAAGCCTGGAGGAGAAGGAAGATATAAGGTTAAACTATGAGCTCTTCCAATCCCAGTATAGGGCGTTAAAGGAGAGGGCAGAGCTACTGAAAAGGCGTTACCTCCTGCGGATTAGGGAAAAAGAAGAGGAAGTCGCGCTGGCGAAGAGGGAATGTGAGTTAGCCATGGAGAAGTTAAGGAAGTCTGTAATCACTGCCCCAATTTCCGGGGAGATCTTGACCCCTAAAGTGGAGGAGTTGGTGGGAACAAAAGCAACTAAGGGGGAACCAATCTTGGAGATAGGAGACCTTTCAGGGGTGAACTTCATTGGGGAGGTGGGAGAGGCTGATATACCAGATATAAAACCCGGACAGGAGGCGCGGATCTTCATCAATGCCTTCCCCCATCGTAGATATAAGGTCTTCAAGGGGGAAGTGGTGAGCATCTCCCCCAAACCCAAACTTACCAAAAGGGGAATCGCCTTTGAGGTAAAGCTAAGGATAGCCGACCCCTGGGTCAAGGCAAGCTCCACCCAACTCCCCTTAAAACCTGGCCTCTCCGGCAGGGCAATGATAGTGACCAAGCAGAGGGTAAGGCTAATCCAAAGGGTATTTGGGAGAAGGTAATACGCCTTAAATTTTATGTTAATGTTTTTCCGTTTCCTCCGATATACGATGCAATTTCTAAAATAAAAAGTTAGCTGAAAATTTATTGACATTTTAAGCAAGCTTGTAATTTTGGGGAGGAAATTACAATTTCCCTGAATGTCCCCCAAAATTGGGATAGGTATAGGATCTAATAGCAATGTAGATTTGGACTTATCTGTAAAAAGGGGGTGAAATTT
>JAOZPP010000016.1 GCA_029932675.1 bacterium | reverse complement strand
CGGTCTCCCTGACAGCAAGCAATTCCTGTGGCTCCGATACTGAGACGAAGACTGATTATATTACCGTTACCGAGGCGGCTGGCTTCTGCGATGATTTCAACGACGGTGATGCCAGTGACTGGACGGTAGTGGCCGGAACCTGGACGGTGGTAGACGGCCAGTATGATGGGACCAACACCAGCGACTATGGCTACTCGCTTGCCCCGGTAACTGATATGGGCGAGGGGACAATCACCGTTGATTGGACTTCCCTCACCGGTGGAAGTTGGACTAACGGTCAGGTCCTCTTCGGTTGGACGGACGCCAACAACTACCGCTGTGTGGATATGAGGGATGGAGCTAACAAGTGGTATATCCGGGAGTTTATTGGTGGAACGCGGTATAATCGCGCCTATACTTCCGAGACGATCAATACCAATCAGCAGTACCATTTGGAGGTGGACATCGCCGCCGATGGAAAGGTGACCCTGTTGGTTGACGGCACAGAGAAGGTCTCCTATAACTTCGGAGATGTGGTCACTGGCAAGGTGGGTCTGGGGGTTCAAAAGGCACATTCCCAGTTTGACAACTTCTGTGCCACTGCCCAGCAAGCACCTCCTCCACCAGTGGCTGATTTCAGTGGCTCACCGACATCTGGAGATGCTCCCCTAACCGTTGACTTCACCGATGAGTCTACAGGAGAGATCACCTCTTGGGACTGGGATTTTGGAGATGGTACAGCGCATTCCAGTGAGCAGAACCCTACTCATACTTATGAGAATCCTGGGTATTACACAGTGAGTTTGACGGTCACTGGTCCAGGGGGTTCTGATACGGAGACGAAGGCCGACTACATCCATGTAACTGGGGCAGTATCGGCAATAGGTGAAGTCGGTTCCTTCACCCATAACCAGGCCAATGGGGATACCTGGTACACGGTCAACCTCAATCATACCTATACCTCACCTGTGGTTATCGCCAAGAGCCTTTCCACTAATGGAGGCGATCCATCCCACCTTCGGGTGCGCAATGTGACATCCTCCAGCTTTGAGTGGCAGATTGAGGAATGGGAATATCTGGACGGGGCACATACCACTGAAACCATAAGCTACATAGTTGTTGAGGCCGGTCGCCATCAATTGGAGGATGGGACCATCATTGAGGCGGGAACACAGAGTGTGGCTACATCCTGGTCCACTATTTCCTTCTCTCAATCCTTCAGCTCTGTCCCGGCTCTGTTGGTTGCGGTGAATACTGACAACGATGCCACAGCCATTGTGCCCCGCACCCGTAATCTGGGCACTGGAAGCTTCCAGGTGAAGGTCCAGGAAGAGGAGGGCCAGGATGGATCCCATGGGACAGAGTTAGTAGCTTGGTTGGCTATTGAGAAGGGGACAGGGTCCAACAATGGTTTGAACTTCGAGGCCGGACAGACCAGCAATTCGGTTACTCATAACTGGTACACGATCAACCTGAATGGTTTTACCTCTCCACCTATTTTCCTCTGTCATGATGACACCTACGATGGTGGCAATACCTGCGCGGCCAGATGGCGGAACCTAACCTCCAGCTCTGTGGAGGTGAAGATTGAGGAAGAGAAGTCCGAGGATTCAGAGATAAACCATACGACGGAGGCGGTGAGCTACTTGGCCTGGGCTGGGGCGGGAGACATTCTCCCGCAAGGAGGTAGCCTTTCGCTTAATGATCGGAGAAACAATCTCCTCGGCTTGGGCGAGAGGACTGAGCAGATACCTGAGCAGTTTGAGCTTAAACAGAACTATCCTAACCCCTTCAACCCAACGACTTCTATCTCCTTTGAGCTCCCCCAGGGTTCCTGGGTGAGGTTGGAGGTCTACAACCCCACTGGACAGAAGGTGGCTACCTTGGTGGATGGTTGGATGGAGGGAGGTCCTCACACGGTTAACTTCGATGGTTCAAAGTTCTCCTCTGGTGTCTACCTCTGTAGGTTGCAGGTAGGGGGAAGGGTTGCCTTGCGGAAGATGATCCTTCTCCAGTAAGCTCTCTCTCCACCTGGAGGACTTTTAGGGGAAGCCCCCCGTAAGGGGGCTTCCCCTTTGTATATAGGTTCAGTAGGGACACCTTTTATAAGTTCCTTTATTATAGCATATTAGGAACTATCTAACCTCTTTGAACTCCAACCTTTCCTCCGACGAGCTAAGCGGCCCAACCTCCGTAGAAGCTCCTTCCGTGATTGAGGCTCACCAACAACCTCCTTCCTGCTCCTCAATGGTTTCTCCCCTTCCGGCAACTGTTCTGTAAGCAACCCCTTATGCGTCTATCTGATAGCGCCTCGGTTTCCCCCATAGGGAGCGGGGTTTAATCTAAGAAAAAATAACTATGTCGTTGCTTCATAAAAGCTTACAAAAAATGTCCCTTCTTTTATTCCTGCAAAAAACAAGACCTGACCCCAAACCTCCCATTGCCATCCATATAGAGAGTGGCCTTAACCTCATCTGGGACATCATTCGAACCTGTATTCTCTATGCAGAAATCAATGTAGTATGTCTGATTGATGGGAAGTACAGAATCATGTATATGGTTACCAGGCTCTTTAGACACCACAAGTGCTTGCTCCCAATCGTCGGATGGTCTTTTAGGTTCTAAATCCGGTTGCCAACCCTGCCAATCTGGTATGTGGTAAAAGTGAGCTATGGTAAAGTATGCAGGATATTGGTTGTATTTATCTGCCCAAGAAAAGTGATGATCATCCGCGGTATGGCAATTACAATATACGCTGTTTCCACTTCCTCCCACAACTATTGCACTGTGGAGATACCAGTCGCTGTCATACCATCCATATTGAACCACGTCCCCTTTGGTTAAGTTACTTGGTGGTGTCTGGGGGGTTGGATATGTGTACTTGTCAATATCAAACCCATAAGCAGTATTGCTAAAATCCGTAACCAGTCTAATTTTAATGGTATTTCCGTCCACTTCATCAGACCAAAAAGGAATCTTAGTTCCCGTATAACTCGCCACCACAGTGTTGCTCCCATCGAGAATATAGACATAATCAAAATCCTCCTCTGTCTCAAATTGGGAGAAATGAACCCTCATCTTGGTTGCCTCAGAGTGATCGGAGTGGGTTATCGTCCAAGTTATGTCACTGTCGTTCTCGTAGGGGTGATCTGAAGAAACATTATAAGACTTCTCTGCCCAACCAGTAGTTATCCAGGTATATTCAGCCGATTGGGAATAAAAAAGATTATTGTAGAGGCAATCCGCAAAGTAAATGGAATGTCTCTCATCTACACCAGGCCCCGCTCTTAGGTCAAGCCCTCCAGCTATGAGACATTGAGAGACGAAGTTGGCACAGTCACCACCTTCCTCGGAAGTGTAATAGTTGAAAAAGGGGCTCCATTAAGTTCCCTCAAGAGTATTCCACCATTTTTCTGCATAGCGTGCGGCCTGAGAACGATCGTAGGCAAAGGCTACCCTTGGAAAGACCGAAAAAGTCAACCCCACAATCAAAAAGAAGAACATACCCCATAATTTTTTGCTACTTAATAAGCTCATTTCTTGCCCTCCTTCTTGGCCTCTTTCTGCTTCTTTAGGTCTTCCAGAACTTTTATCGCATCCTCTCTTACATCAACGTCCTTATGATGTGAAGCTATGTCTTCTAAAACAGCAATGGCTTCTTGAGTGCCAATTTCTCCCAATCGCCTGAGTGCACCACGTTGGTTTATGTCTTTCATCCTTTCCACTTCCGCTTTTATTTCTTCGTCGCTCATGTCACAGAACCCATACCCTTCATAGTCGATCACCCAGTTTTCCTTGTTTATCCCCCTGGCGATGCTTGCCAAGACAGGCAGCGCCTCTTCTTTGTAACCAAGCATCACTAAAACCCCCGCAGCTGCACAACGGACCTGAAATACATCTTTTAAAGCAGAGACAAGAGCAGGCACAGCGGTTGTGTCTTTGTGGTAAGACTCGATCGTCAACAGCGCGGACGCTGCTTGTGCCCGAATATATACTCGTTCGTCATTTAGTAGAGCATCTATTAAGGGATGAAGAGCCCGCATGTCTTTGGAAAGGGCCAGTTCCCTTAGGGCGAACTTTCTATCCTTCCAATTTTCACTTTTAAATAATTCCAGAAGAGCAGGAACTCCACCTGGGTAGGGAGTTCCCACACCCTCTTTCGCCCGTTTTTGTTCCTCAACTTGTGACTTCGCACTGTCTGCGGCCTGGACATAACTATACTTGCTTGTGACAAGGAAACCAGTCCCCATTAGGAGAAACAGAACTCCTAATGAAACCAAAGCCAACTTCATCTTCTGATACGTTTTCATTTCTTTCTCCTTTCTTAGAGGGTTAACAAAATTGGAAATTTAAAAGAAAGGCATCTCCAATACTTGCAAAGGTATATAGGTTCAGTAGTTCAGTAGGGACACCTTTTATAAGTTCCTTTGTTATGGCATATTAGGAACTATTTAACCTCTTTGAACTCCGACCTTTCTTCCAACAAACTAAGCGGCCCGACCTCCGTAGAAGCTCCTTCCGTGACTGAGGTCCACCAATAACCTCCTTGCTGCTTCTCAATAGTTTCTCCCCTTCCGGCAACTGTTCTGTAAGCAACCCCTTATGCGTCTATCTGATAGCGCCTCGGTTTCTCCCCATAGGGAGCGGTGTTTAATCTAAGAAAAAATAATTATGTCGTTGCTTCATAAAAGCTTACAAAAGGTGTCCCTCTTTTCCTGTGCCTAGAGCACGTATAGGTGACTGACAAGTAGTCCTTAAGAGCTCTATTGGACAGTTATTTAATCTCAAAGAACAAGGAGGAAAAAACCTTACAGCACAAAGATATTACCATAATACCCAGGGGTGAATGGCAACTTTTTCATAGGTGACCCCATTACTGAAGCTCAAGTTGATTAGGTTCAGGTGAAGTTTTTACTTTTATTATTTCATATGACCCTTCCTGTTTAGTCCGAACATGTCGAATGCGGAGATACCTCGCTAAATCTCTCAATTGACCAACCACAACTGATCCTAACAATACCCTCCCATTATCCTCCTTTTTATCAAGTCTAAAGCCAAGTCTGTTTATTTCCCTCACAACTTCTGGAGTTAACTTTCTCGTCAGGATAAGCTTTACATAGATTGTGTCAATTGAAGTTAACAGGTTCAGAGTATCCTTAAGAGCCTTGCTGTATTTCTCTTCAGGCGGCATCTTCTTAAGCTGCTCCTCTAAGTTGCGAATACGCTCTAACTTCCCCGCTTTTAATGCCTTAATACGATAGTAATTAGCAAGCTTTAGCACTTGATCCACCCTAATCCATCCATCAAGAATTACATCATCCTCCTTTTTTTCAAGCTTAAAGCCCAACTTCGATAGTTTGCTCTCAATTTCTGGGTTAATCTCCCTAACTAACACCACACTTACATTAACCGTATCCGACTTACCCTTTTCTTTCAGGATCTTTCTTAGAAGTTCACTCAGTTTTTCCTCAGGCTTAATGGTTTTCAGTCTCTCCTCTTCCTCTCTGATATATTCAGCTTTTATCCTTTCCGAATATTCTTTGGCTGCTCTTATCTCACTTTCAGTTCTGGGAGGGAGTGTTAAAGTATAACCTTGATGTAATCGAATAATTTGAATTAAGAAATGAACCAAAGGGTTACGGACAATTTTGGGGAGATCCTTCAATGATACTGTTGCTGGTAATTTGTTAGTATTTAACAAATTGTGGATCAGAGAATCTGGTATTGGCACGGACATCCTTAACATTTCCCCCCAGTTAAATTTTGCCATCTCTTTCAATTTTCTTATATCATAAATTGTGGTCTTTTTGACTGTGTAAATTATTAAGCAAAAGCCCGATGTCGGAACTTCGTCATAATGAGGTGTTTCTGTTTTAGACCTCAACCTTTCAATATTGTATTTTATAGAAGAAATAAGACCTTCATCAAGTTTAGCCCTCAGGGCGGGATCGTTCAGTATCTCCGTTAAAGACATAACAAGGGAATCAACCACTGCAGCTTGAGTTCCTCCAACTCTTTCTTCTTCCCCAAAGGTTTGGATAAAGGGTGTGAAAATGGAAAGCAGGACAATTGTTATCACTACTAAACTTACCTTTCTCATTGTCTCTCACTCCTGATCCTTTGCCGGAGCAACTTGTCACCTCTCTAAACCAGGCTCATAAAAATTGGTTAAAATTTGAAAATACTTCCCATATTTTTCAATCTGGGATAAAAAAATACCCTCAGCCCAATAATTATAAAATCCACCTGATTGAGAGTAGGGAGGAGATTCTCATCTCAAAAGTTCCCTTTCTTCTCCTTTTATGCTGGAAGGGCGCCTTGAGGTATGGTCACCTATATCTAACTTACCGGTATTAGTACAAACAATGCTGGGAGGTTTGTCAAGTATTTCGGATGATGACCCCACATAGCAACCACCTTGAATAGACTTTCTCTCCCCTGCCGACAAGCAGAAACTGGCCAACGATTACGGGAGCAGGGGGAGAAATCATTTGACATCCCCTTATCATTTTGGTATGTTACCGAAGAGAAGACATTATCGGATTTGAGATAGGAGAAAAGATGCTCCATAAGGAAAGGCCAAACTTCCCCTTTGCCGCCCTGGTGGATCAGGAGGAGCTGAAGTTGGCCCTCATCCTCAATGCAGTAAACCCACGTATCGGGGGATTGCTCATCAAAGGGCCGAAGGGGACGGGAAAGAGCACCGTTGTCCATTCCTTTGTTGACCTCCTCCCCCCTATCCAGGTCGTTTCCGGCTGTCCCTTTGGCTGCAACCCCCAGGACCCCACCAATATGTGCACAGGCTGCCGCCGAAAATCCTCCCAAGGGGAAAAGCTACCAACCGAGGAGAGGAGGATGAGGGTGGTCAATCTTCCATTGGGAACTACCGAAGATAGGCTAGTCGGCTCTATGAATATAGAGAAGTTCCTTCAGGAGGGCATCAAGGCGCTTCAGCCGGGGATACTGGCCCTGGCCAATCAGAACATCCTCTATGTGGATGAGATAAACCTCCTTCCTGATCACATCACCGATGACATCTTAGATGCCGCTGCCTCCGGGTGGAACAGCATCGAAAGGGAAGGGGTATCAGTCTTCCATCCCTCCAGGTTTATCCTGGTGGGAACAATGAACCCGGAGGAAGGGGAGCTACGGCCCCAGATCTTAGATCGGATGGCCCTTTCCGTGGAAGTGCCCAACCTCACCGATGAAGCCGAAAGAACAGAGGTAATCAAGAGGAACCTCCTTTTTGAGGCCAATCCGGGTTCTTTCATCAGATCTTATTCCAAAAAACAGGAGGAGCTGAGAAATAGAATAGTCAAGGCCAGGGACAACCTAAAAAATGTAACCATCTCCGAAGGGATGCTCAGGGCTATTTCCTCCGCCTGTATAAGATTGGAGGTTGACGGCCTTCGGCCGGACATAATCATTACCAAGGCGGCCTTAACCATAGCTTCCTTTGAGGGGAGGAAGAGGGTAGAGAGGGATGATCTACTCAGAGCCACCTGGCTGGCCTTGGGCCATCGCACTCGTAAAGGTGGGTTTGAACAACCAGCAAGCAAGGAGGAGATCAAAAGGGCCTTCGAGCCCCTTTTCTTAGGGCCAAAGAGGGGGGAGAGGGTCTATGCCCTCTCCAACATAGCCACCAACAAACATGAGGAGGGGAATGGGGATGATCAATCTATAGAAGAAGGGAGTGAACAATCTCAACTCCCAAAGAAGAGAGAACAGACTTTTCTTCAAACAATCCCCCAGTTAATTGGGGGTTCAACGGCAAGGGCTATCTTGCCCCACCTTTGCTCCCCCCTGGTTTCCGCCCAAAAGGTATTGGACTCCCTGCGGAATTTCATCAAGGGTTTTCAACTCAGCCCATCAAGGGTAAGACCTCCTTCCATCTCCAGATCATATCTGGGCCGCCGGGCGCCAGTCATCACCTCTCAGGACCGGGGCAGAGGTGTGCGGTACCAATCGGCAAGGTCCAAGAGTCTCTCCAATTTGGCCCTTATCCCTACCCTCATCTCCTCGCTCTTAAACCATCCCCTTCCCCGTTTAGGTAAAAGGTTAAAGATCGAGCCAGCAGACCTACGGAGCTGGCTCCGCCAATACCGGGCACCGATGACCATCATCCTGGTGGTCGATGTGAGCTCCTCCACTGCTCACTTCATCCCCGCAGTGGCCAATGCTCTGGCCCTGGTCTATCGGGATGCCTACCGCAAGAAGGACAAGTTGGGCCTCATCGCTTTTAAGGAGAACTATGCGATAGTCTACAACCATCCCACGAATAACTTCAGATCTGTCTTAGGCAACCTCTCCAGACTCACCCCCGCAGGTTTTACCCCTTTGGCCAAGGGGTTGGAAAAGTGTCTCCTAATGTTGAAAGAGGAGAAGAAAAGGAACAGGGAGCTAATCGGTTCCGCGGTCCTGGTCAGCGACTGTCATCCGGAGCCCCTCACCCACCAGTATGCAGACCTTATGGATGAGCCCGCTTATCAGGAGGTGCTGCAGGTGGCCCAAAGATTTGTGCAACAAAAGGTTCCCATTGTGGTGATCAACCCCAGCCACGGGACGCTAAAGGGTGGGAAACTGAGGTCAGGGGCAAGATTGGGGATGAGGCTGGCCCAGATCACGGGAGGAAGGTATTTTGGCGTGCCGGAAGGGGCTATCCCTCACAAGGGAGAGCTTATGGGGAAGGCCTTTTATAAGCTTTACTTGAGAGATGAGGCTAAGAAGATAGCCAATGTCTTCGAGGAGTTCCGGGTTCAGGCCTTATCTGAGATCTGAGAACAGGACCATTTGGAGAGAATGCCTCTTAGGGATCCCTTTTTGCAGTTTGAGGTCAATCACCTCTAAATGACCTTTCCGGAATAGGGGCTGCTCGCCATTTTACAAATAATAACCTCCCACCGAGTGCAAACCGATGGGAGGTTAAAAGCTCTAAGAAGGAGAACCCCTATTTGACCAGGATCATCCGCCTGGTCTGGGTAAAATCTCCCGCCTTCAGGCGGTAGAAGTAGAGGCCCGCGGCGAACCTACTCCCATCCCATCTCACGCTCTTATATCCCGCCTTCTGCTTCCCCTCAACCAAACTTGCCACCTTCTGGCCAAGGAGATTATAAACCTCCAGCCTGACCTGACAACCCCTCGGTAAAGAATACCTCACCTCCGTTACCGGATTGAATGGGTTGGGATAGTTCTGGTCTAAGCTAAATCTCTGTGGTCCTACGGAATTACCCTCGATAGTAGCTTGACTGCCCGACCAACCTGTAAGCCTTGCCATCATCCACCATACCGCCTTGCCCTTCTGTTCACAGCTTTCATAGGTGGTGTGACCCGCCTCATTCCCGTGGAAATGTTGGTGCTCCACGGAAACCGTATGACCATTATGCTCATAGGTAGCGTGTTCCCACTCTTGAGTATCTGGATTGAACCACCAGCTATCCAGATCGGCAAAGTCAAATAAGACCTTGTTATTGGCTATACAATACTGACGAATCTGTTCATTCCGTAGATAACGGTTGTAGCCCTCACTCCCGGTCGCCTGAGCATTGCCAGTCAAATAAACAAATGTTACCTGGGGGTACTCCCTCTCCAGCACAGCCATTGAATCGAGATAGGCTTGCACTTCCTCCTCAGAATAGTAATTCAACTGACAGCACCATGCCCACATAGAGGTGTTAATAGTGGGATGGTGATTAAGGACATCCCTGGTCATGTTCATGCCTTCCGTAGTTTGCCAATACATATCAGGGGTTATATAGGTATCTCCTTCTTGGCCATCAAATATACAGAAGGCATCCGGCACAGTGGGAAGATGACTACTCCCTATAGCAATGTTATAGGTGGCATCAGCGTTCTCCAGCCTATTAAGACCGGTGGTCAACTGGCCTCCGTGAGATGTATGCGCATAGTGTAATCTCCAATTGGCTTGCACAGAATCTATCCATTCCAGTGGGATCAGGGAAAGTTCAGTACAGGTATGGTCAATAATGAGCGGCATAGAATGATCGTAGGAATATGCGGTGGTCACAAAAAGCATTACCAAAAGGCCGACTGCAGATAGTTTAAACATCACCTTCACTATGGTTCCCTCCTATTTTGTTTTATGCCCCATAACGTAGCCGTAAAGCGGTTTGGGCCTCTCAGGTTCCTTCGCTGTAACTCATTGATTTTTTTAGGTATATTGACAACTAACACGTGCCCTTCGTTACCGCGCTCTCAGGGACGCCATTGCACCTCACGAGCCACCCTCGCTCGCCAACCCCTCTCTCCTATGCAATCCCCCGCCTCTGTGGAACCACCAGTATTGTCCGCGGGGCTTTGCTGAACAAAAGCCCTGGAGCCTCCTCAAGGCAGTCCACTCATCTGAGCAAGAGCATCCTCCTCGACTTTGTAAAACCCCCTGCCTTTAATCTGTAGAAGTAGACCCCGCTGCAAACCTCCTCGCCCTCACTATCCCGTCCATCCCAGCTCACCGAGTAGTAACCAGGGGGTTGTTCCTCATCCACCAGTGTCCTTACCTCCTGGCCCAAGACGTTATAGACCTTTAGGCTGACCGCTGACCGTTGACCGCCGGTAGCTGGCAACTGATAACTGATAACTGTAGTCGGATTAAATGGATTGGGGTAGTTCTGGGAGAGGAAATAGTTGGCCGGTATGGAGGAGAACTCATCAAGGGTCCTGTGGATGTATTCGGATGTCCCTACAAGAACCTGGAACCGTCTGCTGCTTTCAACCCGGCATTCCTGCTCCCTTCTCAGATCCCATGCCCGACGAGAGCCAAGGGCAAGGAGCCAAACCTCATAGGCTCGGGGGATTGATTCGATGTTCTCAACCTTCAAGTTAAGGATGGCTGCACCCCCATCAACCGAGATCTCCCAGGTCTGCCCTTCGCCTATCTCCTTGCGAATGTCAGCCATATACCTCCCTGACCTCCTACCCCAATCGTTATGATTAAAATAGAGGTTCAAAAGTCCAGGAAGCGAAGGGGGTTCAGACCAGTCATGGCGATCCCATCTGTCTGAGGCGCTTGGGCAAACCCCCAAGAAGTTATCCCCATCTCTCAAATCACCGGAGCTGACGGAAATCTTCAACCACCAACCACCAACTAAGGCAGGGAAGGGGGTCCCCTTTGCTGGGGCGCCTCCGGATGCTTCCTGCGGGGGGATATAGATGGTATTCACCTGAGTGCCTGTGTTCTCCACCCAATATCCGTCCCAAGGCTGAAGTGTAGAAGCACGATTATGATATGAACCATCCCAACTCACTGGGGAATTACCCCCAATGCTATCTGGATAGGTAGCCCGCACCTTGTTCCAAGCTACTGGAAAGTCGAAGGGGACGGCTATCTGGTTCCAGCCAGGCTGGAGGGAGATGGAGAAGCTATCGGCAGTGGTGACAGAGGTCCCTGAGCCGGCATCGATCACCTTCCCAGCATCCTTCACTATGAGCCAGAATGCCCTCCCGGGAGCGAAGTTATCCACATCAGGGTATTCCTCATACTTCTCAACCTGGGGGTTCCAACGGCCAAACCTCCACTTGGTATTATCATAAGAACCCAGGTCATCTTCCAATACCTTCTTGGGGCTACCATCATCAAGTTGAATGGGAATGGAGATCATTCGATAGGCGGAAACCGTCTCACCAGAGGGCTGGGCCGTGCTCTTGGCTATCTTGTCTGTGGTCACCCGTAAGGAGTAGGGATTGCTCTTTGCGTTGGTGGGCGGAGATGTAGCTGAGTTCACCCCATCTGTAGCCCAGAGATAATACTCTACCCCCCTTATGGTCACTGAACCCCCTGGTATTAGCGCCTGATAGGTGTTCACACCCGAAGAGTCCATCTGAAGGGAATCGTAGGCTGTTTTTCCTCCCATCCGGTAGAATAACCAAGCAGCCTCAACCCGGGAGTTATCGGTAATCGTTCCGGATACGGTAACTGCCGAACCCGCGGGCGCAGGGCTAAGCGGCGTAACAGCGATGGTGGGGGGAGTAGCATCGACTACAAGAAAGCTAAAGGTGGAATCGGGAGCATCAACAGGGAGAGTAGCTCCGTTCCCAGCAGAATCGAAGGCAAAGAAGTAGTAGTTGACTTCGGTATTGGTCTGCTGACCAGGGATATCCCCAGTCCAGATGCTATCGCCCTGAGATGAGCCCATCGCCGAAACAGCAAAAGTCGTCCCTGCATTTACGCTGTAAAACAGTGAGCAGGAGGCAACTGAAATGTTATCTTTGACCTTGCAGGAGATCTCGTAGGAGTTCAGGGTGTCCGGAAGCTCGGTAAACCCCTGGGAATAAAAGATGCTCGGAGGCGTTGCATCGACAACAAAGAAACCAAATGTGGAGTCAGGAGCTTCCTGGGGGGCTGTAGTCATATTGCCGACAGAGTCGAGAGCGGAGATGTAATAGTAGACCGTGGTATAGGTCTGCTGAGCTGGAATGCACCCACTGTAGATGGTGTCCCCTGGAGAGGAGATCATTGGTAGGGGAGTAAATGTGGTCCCTGCATCTGAACTGTAAAAGAGAGAACAGGAAGCCACGGAAACATTGTCAGTGACCTGGCAGATGATCTCATAGGAACTCAAGGTATCGGGGAACTGGAGGAATAAGTCAGGATCCAAGGAAATCTGCGGTGGTAGCGCATCGAGGGAGCCATTCCTATTTATCCTCTGAGCATAGACATCCCCAGCATCATTTCGTCCATCACCCCAGGTAATGATCGCCCCCCCCGCTCCATCCGCAAGGGCAACGGGATAATACTGATCAGACTCCGCTAAGCATATAGCTATACCGTTTGCCGCCCACTGCATCTCCCCATTGGCATTTACCCTCTGGGCATAGATGTCAAAATTACCGGATCTATTATCCATCCAGCAAACAACTCCACCCCCCGTCCCATCCGCTACTATGGAAGGTGTTTGTTGCTCTCCTGTGCCCATGGAAACAGGAACACCACCTGCTCCCCAGAGAAGGCTACCGTTTCCCTTGACCCTTTGGGCATAAACATCGGCATCCCCGCTCCTATAATCGTACCAGGTAACAATTGCCCCCCCAGAGCCGTCAGGGATAAGCGGCTTAGAGAAAAAGTAATAGATGTATTGGTTCCCAGGGCCAGCATAGATGGGAATACCGTTTGTCACCCAAGCTGCACTTCCGTTAGGATAGACCCTCTGTCCGTAGATATCTGTATCCCCATTCCGTCCATCTATCCAAACAATAATCGCCCCACCCCCACCGTCTTTTACCAAAACAGGCGTGCGATACCAACTACCGGTTTGGCCAACGCAGATGGGTACCCCTCCGGAGGCCCAAATTAGGTTACCGTCCCCATCCACCCTTTGAGCATAGACATCAATGGTGGAACTCCTCCTATCATACCAGGCGATGATCGCCCCTCCCGCGCCATCGCTCACCGCAGAGGGGGAGCCTTGATCACCGGCCTCAGTGCAGATGGGTTTCCCATTTATCCCCCAGAGAGCTTGCCCTGTGTCATTCACCCTTTGGGCAAAGATATCATAGTCTGCGCCCCTCCTGTCAGGCCAGACGATGATCGCCCCACCAGATCCGTCGGGAATGATAGAGTAAGGAACCTGATCGCCAGGCAGATTACAGATGGGAATACCTTGCATCGGCGACCAGATCCTCTCACCTTGTGAGTTGACCCTTTGGGCATAGACATCATAATCCGAACCATTGCGATAATCCCACCACGTGATGATTGCACCGCCTGCACCATCGCTTATCGCGCGGGGATAGATCTGGTCCCTCACATTCACGCAGATGTCCATACCATTTTCCAGCCACCTGGGATAGCCATTTTTGTCGATCCTCTGGGCGAAGATGTCCGAATCCACGCCCCAGCGATAATCAAACCAGATAATAATAGCCCCTCCGGAATCATCGCTAACGATGATAGGATACATCTGTTCAAAATCCGCTGTGCAGACGGGTAAGTTCTGGGTAGGGTCCGTGGACCATTGTGCCTTTACCGTCCCCAAAGAAATGATGACAAACAAAAGAGGAACAAAAACAGATAGCATCCTCCGCATAATTACCTCCTCGCAGGGAATTTTAATTCAACATTAAGATTGTTTCCTACTTTTTTCCTGAAGGGTGATTGGGGAAATAGGGAAGAGGTTCTTCCCCCTTCTCACCCCCACCCCTGGTGGCTACCAAGGCCACCGTGCCTCCTACCACTAAGGCTGCTGCCCCTATAAACCACCATTTCTTGTAAATTGGTTTCTTCTCCCTAACTGGAGCTGGCTTCGGTGGATGCTCAGCAGTGCGCACAGCCTCAATCACCTTGTCGCTTGCCCCCGCCCTCTTCAACCTGGCTATGGCCTCATCATCGGGGTAAAAACTGAGCCCGTTCTCATATAAAAGCTCAATGATTCGTTCATCAGAGATTACCCCTGATTTAATCAGCTTCTCCAGCTCCTCGATCTTATAGGGCTTCTTCTCCTGGCCAAATAGAACCACTGGAACACATAGGTTGACCAGAAGGAGAAAGGCCAAGAATAAACTCAAAGCTTTCATACAATCCTCCTTTTTGAAATCGACTATGAGAATGATCAACAGCCATCAGTGAGCAGGTGTCGATTGAGAGTAGACAGTTATCAGCAGTTTTTACTGTTCCCTGTAAGCTAATCTCTGAATACTGACTACCGATCACTGACCACTGAATTGTTACCTTCTCTCCAACTCCTTGGCTATCTCTGCTTTCTTTAGCCCCTCCTCGGCCTCCTTACTCAGGGCCTTGAGTTGAGGATCAATGCCAAACTTGGCTTTGAATTTTTTATATTTCTCCAAGCTAACCTTAAACTCCTGGATTGCCTGGTCGTATTCTCCCTTATCATGAAACCCTTTACCCAGGCCATTGTGTTCCTTCATCGCCCTTTTGGTCTCCTCAAGTAAACTCTCCCTACTTGACTCTCCCTTCATCTTCTTGATCCACTCCTGAGCGGTAGCACTCAGAGCAGCCAGTTCTTTCTGTTTGCCAAATTTCTTCCGGAAATCCCGATAGCTTTGGATGCAGACCTCAAAATCCTTTTCAGCCTCACCGAACCTCCCTGCCTGATAGAATGCCTTGCCAGAATTTATCCTCTCTTGCATAGCCCCTTTGGTTATCTGGAAAGCCTTCTCCTTGCTCGTGCTCAAAGAGACCTTACTGATCCACCTCGCTGCTTCGCTGTCCAACTTCTTCAGGGTAGGATCTGACCCATATCTCCTTCTGAATTTCGAGTATTCTCTACGGCTGAGTTTGAACTTCTCCACTGCTTGAGCGTAAAGGTGCTTTTCACTGTAAAGGTGTTTCCCAGTGGCGATGTAGTCCTTCATCCTCTTCGCTGTTTCCTGAAGTTCCTTCTCAAAGCTGGCCCTATCAGACTCCAAGACAACCTCCACCCCTCTCTCTATATCCCCTCCCTCATTTGTAGCCGTCAAGGTATAGGTGGTAGTCCTCTCTGGATAGACTACCTTCGAACCCTCTGCCCCAACATCACCGATATCCGGTTCTATCTTCACCTTCTTTGCCTTTTCCACCTTCCAAGTAAGGGTCACACCTTTAGTGGGGTTCTTCAACTTCTGCGGATTGGCCTCAAAGCTAATGATCTCAGGCAAGGGATAGACAACCACCAGAGAAACATCTTTCTTCTTGGTTATCTTCCCCCTTCTGCTTTTAGCTATTAGAGTATAGGTTGTTGACTTCTTTGGGGAAACCCTGAGCGTATCTTTTGCCTTTACATTTCCCGGCTCAGGCTGGATGAGGATGCTTTTGGCCTGCCGCACCTCCCAACTGAGGAGGGCGGAACTACCAGGAGAGAGGGAGTCAGGGGAGACGGAAAAAGATTCGATAATCGGCTCCTTTACCGGCCAAAGAAACCAAATTCCTGCTATGATTACGGCTATGATAGGCACTATCGCCCTCGTCAGCCAGCGGGGGACCATAGCCAGATAGGCAACCTGACCAGCAACCGTCTGGGCGGCTTCCTTGTTCCATCCAGGGACTACATTCACCTGAAAGGAATACTGTTTCTTTGCCCCAAACTTTGGCTTCCTCTTCGCCCCCACCCAGAGGCCAACCTTCCTGCTCTCCCCAGGGTCGAGTTTAACCTCATCATCCTCAAACCTGAATTGACAAGCCCCTTGTTCATCCTGCGCATTAAACTTGAATCCCTCTCGGCTGTTGCCCTTATTACGAATGGTCAATTGGAAGTCTGCTTCACCACGAGTTACCCTCTGGGTAGGATGGAGTTCAACCCCAAATTCATGGTAGGGTTGAATCTCCAAGGTCCCCAGCTCTGTGGCCACTTCCTTGGGGTTCTCCACAGAAGTGGCCTTCACCGAAAATGGGTATTTCCCTGCTTTGCTTGATGAATCCTTGGGAGGATGTATGGTGAGGGTAACTGATTCTTGAGCGCCCGGAAAAAGCTTTACGCTGGAAGCACTCAAGGTATACCAGCTTTCCTCCAGCCCTTCAACTTCGATGGAAAACTGGTCAACAACTGAACCACGGTTTATTATACTGATGGTGCTCTTGAGGCTAGCGCCAGCCTCTAAGGCTATGGTATATTGGGAAAAGGAAAGTATAATCTTCTTTGCCATAGGGCTCCACCTGTTTAAGGAGATTTTGTGGACATCTCAAATTAGAAATCTATCATACAGCATTAAGATAGGGAAAGTCAAGGGAAAAATGTGGTATTGAAGGGGCTATTTGATATAACAAGCTACATTCCAGCAGAGGTTTTTTGGAGAATAAGTAGACCTTCTGCGCGGCTGGTCTATCCTCCTATAAGAAAACCTTAAAACAGATCTGGCCCAACTATCACCTCGGACGAACCTAAAAAGGTCTATCCTGCTGAAAGGATCAGCCTCTCATAGATTTGAAATTAACCCCTCACCACCTGGTGTTTATACCAATGACGATAACCGTAGATGAGGATATTAGTCCCAAACTCTATGGTAGAACGGATCTCCTCCCTGGAGAGGCCAGCCTTGGCCCCTCCTCCGCTCCAAGCACAACCGTAGTCAGCATCGCAATATACGAGGCCTTCCCCCACCATCATCGGCCTACCCTCCCCGGAGACCTGAGGGGGAAAGGAGAAAGAATAGTGAAGATTGAGAATGGGGTGACCAGGCTCCAATTGGGAGAGCGGCCGTTTCAGTTTAGTAGCCAAATCATTAAAGGCAAAACCGAACTCGTTCTTGGGCACCTGGGGACATCCATTCCCAAAGAGGAACCCGCCCCCATCCAGAAACTTGGCCAAAGACTTCTCCTCCTCGGGGGTTAACTTGAAGCTTCGGTCACCAGAGAAATAGAGGAGGTTTAAACTACTGAGATCCTCCTTTAAGGAGACAGGCCCGGTGAGTTCGGCCCGATAAGGGGTCTGGGCGTTGATATGGTTAACCAGTTGAAACAGGCCGTCAAGGTGGAGGGCTTTACCCTCTCCCTCCCAGTTAACTTGCCCAAGGGAGATTGCTCCTCTGATATGCCCACCTGCATAATTTCGGAAACGGAGATCTATCTGGTTGGGCTCCGGATGAGAGGGATCCTTGGCATCTGTAATGGATCCCTTTTCATTAGTTATTTCCACTCGCGCCAACTCGATCTCAAACTCACCGGGAGGATTTTGGGACTCCTGAATCCTGTATGCCTGTCTGAAACGGTGGGGGCGGCCCTGGGATGGCCCCTTCTCTTCTGCGGGAACCTCAGCGAATTGGATGGTAAGATACACCCTCCCCTTCCTCTTAGTGGTGAGGGGGAATACCTCCTTTTTGGATAGGATGATAAGATATCCCCTCTGATCGATGGCTACACCAGGGCTGATGGTTAGCGAACGGTCTGGGGGATCATGAGCAAATACCTCCAACCCACTGGTGATACCTGCTCCATGGAAACCTAAGTTATGGAGCATCTGTTGGTAAAGATGAAAGTCGTGGGCTTGGTTCCAGACCGTGGCGTCGACCTTCATCCCCTCAAAACCCTTCACCCTTTCGATGGACCCTTGCAGAATCCCTTTTAGCATATCTCCCTCACTTTTTCAGTTGGTCATAAGCCTACAGCATTCAGCTCCCAGCAGTTAGCTTTCGGAAAAGGGTCCTTACCCTCAGGGGAGAAACTCTGACAGCACAAGAACCATCCCTGCGATAAGCCGTTAAGTGCATACACCATACGTACGGTGAGTGGTGACGGTGGTAGAATCGGGGTTCTTCCATTTCACTTATGGGTAAAACTGCTGATAGCTGATTGCTAACTGCGATCAACTGCTGGAAACTACTTCCAATGAGTAGGTGATCTGAGCTGGACAATGAAACCGAATGATCCCCTCCACCAAACCTCTATCCAAGGTTTGGGGGTCATCGACAAAGATAGTGAGGAGCACATGGTTGCGTCCCGAACTGCTGCTTAAGATCGTGTTCACCCCTAATTGGCAATCCTCGCCCAAAACCATCCCAGATCCGCTCTCCGATATCTGAACCTCAAAACCAGTGGCCAGCTTGATATGCTCCCGCAATCCCCTCCTTGTCCCCCTCCAACTGGTGAGGTCGATCAGATCCCTAATTAATTTCCTCTGTTCACTCAAGGGCTTCTGGGGGGATAGCTCTATCCCCATCCAGGAGGCCAACCAGGGGAGGAAGCTCTCTGGGGTTAGCTTGGGGTCAATATAGTTCTCAATCCCTTCTATCCTCTGTTCTATGGGCTCCCAGATCTCCTCGAAGATGTGCAGAAACCTCCCCCAGAAATCATCCTGGCTGTAAATGGCTGGGAGATACCTTAGATAACTGCTGGGGGGAATATCTTCTTTTTCCATTGGCTCAATTTTTAACAACTTTCAAAGGTTAGTCAGCAACCAGTTATCAGCGATCCTCCCTCACTGCTGAAAGCTGACCGCTGATTGCTGAATTCTGATCCCCGTAAACTGCCATCTGATTTTATATCCCCTGCAGAACCGTAACCCTATGATGGCCTGAACAGAGCAAACCTCCCTTAGAAATCTTCACCCTATCCGCCTTTCCATCTGGTTTCTCCTCCAGGTCCCTATGGGTCCAGAGGTTAATCTTGCTCACCGACTCTACCCCTTCTACTCTCTGCAAAAGGGGATAAAGTTCGAAAGAGGTGAGATCCCTCCCGAAGGGCCAGCCTTCCCCTGATGGTCCCCCCTTCAATGGGTGGATATAGCGGTAGAGGACCCTCTCCACTTCCTCCTTTATCCTATCCAAATTCCAACCCTGTTTAACGAGAACCTCTGTCTCCACTGTCACCCAGATGTATTCGGCATCCTGCACAGAGGTGCTCAGGGTAAGAAGGCAACGGTCATTAAGATATTCCTCGATCTCCTTCTTTACTTCCTGGTGAAGGAGGAGGTCTCCTTTATTGAAGAGCTCTTTTGAACCATCTATGGAGGGAACCGCGCAGATAGTTATCAGATTTTCAGATTCAATTGTCCCCAGGCATTTAGCTCGAGCTATGCCCGAGGTCGCCCTGAGGGCAAAGGCCTCAAAATCCTCTGCGGTCACGGCTCTGTTACGAGCCCGGAGGAACTTGGGAGCCAAAAGCTTTGCTCTCTCTAAATTCTCCAAGTCGGCCCCTCCCTTTGCCGGTTTGCGGTTGGTTACCCCGGCTACATAGGGGATAGAGGACTTGAGAACTGTGAGGGTGCCAGCAGCCACATTTCCCCCTGCACCCCCTCCACATCGGTAGGAAGTAAACCTCACCTGTGCTCCTTTTGGGGGAATGGCTCCATACTGTCTTACAGTCCCATCTTGTTCCCTAATGGCTGGACCAAACCGCACCACACCCTGAGCACTGTCACAAACAAAATGTTTGTCCTCCGGGCCAGAATTGGAAAAATCTCCCACCTCCTCCCAGGTTTCCACCCTCTTCCCTTCCTCATAAATCACCTCAATCGTCTCCCCTGGTCTCCGAGCAAGGAGAGGGTTATTCCTCAACTGAAAGGACTGCCCTGGTTTACCATCACTTATCCCCAGGACCTCACCCCTCACCTCCGTGGCTTGGGTAGCGGATACGGTCCCTCCCACACAATATACCCTAACTCCCTTTATGCGGGGAGAACTCTCATAAAATGGTTGATTCGGGGCAGGCTCTATAACGCGGCACCTAACCCAACAATGAGCATATTTCTCGGCGAATTCACTACCACTCAATTCTTCTGGGAGGATTAACTCCACTACCCCATTGAGGTTGAGCCCACCGGTTGTGTCCTTTAAAACCTCCGCAGGCATCCATCCCTTCTCTCCACACCAAGCCTCCCAGGCCAGCGGCGGATTCTCCGGGGAAACCCCGATTCCCTCAATCAGACAATCTATGCTCAGAGCCAAGGTGTTCCCTCCTAAGTCACCTCCCAAACCGAAGAGAAGTGCATTATCGGGTCTGGGCCGAGGATCAAAGGCAAGGAATTCCCCCTCTGGTAGTTCCAAAGAGGTCATCCTGCTTTCGAATGTCTTCCCTTCCGAGGTAGCTAAACATTCCACAAGTGTAGGGACGTCTATTACCAGATCCTTATCCGTGGTAAAGACTACTGATTCCTCCCTTTCTGTCCGCACAGTGGCTACCTCAGTCCCTTTAGGGATTGTTAACTTCTGCGATTGGGGGGCGGAGAGGCGGAAGGTTAGCTCAACATTGGCCGCTCGGGGAGGGAGGAGATTGATGCCCAACAACTCCAAGAACTTGATATAGTTCTTTTCTGGAACCTGGTTGAGCCTATAGAGGGTGAGCTCAGTCATCCAAGCAAAAAGCTCTATCAAGGTGATCCCAGGATCACTCAGGTTGTGGTCCGTCCACTCCGGACAGTAACGGGGGATGAGGCTTTTGGCCTCATCGACGATTGATTGAAAACTACGATCGTCTAAATTTGGCGTTGGAAGGGCCATCTTATCTCTCCTTTGGAATCAGATAAAAAGGATAAACAAGATTTCTCCTATCATTGGAAGCCTTGATTTGATAACCAATCTCTATTAAAAGCTTATTCTTCTCCGTGGGATCAGCGTGCACATCAACCTTTGTCACCCTGATGCGCGGCTCCCATCTAGCCAAGGCCTCCCTCACCGCCTCCTCCGCCCGACCAAAGGTGGTGGCGTTGTTAGGGGCAAAGACAAGTTCGTTGAGAATACAACCAAACTCTGGCCTCATCCGTCTTTCCCCTCTTTCCGTCCCCAGGATGATCCTAATCGCCTCTTCAATATCACCTTCCTGCCTTGCCAAAGCGATGCCACCAGTTCTGGTAATAGTAGCCGGGAAATGCCATCCCTGACCTAAAAAATCTCCATCTGGCATTAACCCCCCCTTTTTAATTGGGACGCAGATTTTCGCAGAAAAATAATATTTAAAATCTTGATAATCTGCGTTTATCTGCGTCACCAAAATGGAATTTTCAGAGATCCCGAGCCATCGAGTCAACCGATGAAGACTGTCCCCACTGCCACTACCGTGCCCACCGGAAGATCAACGGGGTCGTTGCAGGTCATCGCCTGATCTCCATTGCGGGCAGCCATCTTCCCATTGATGAAAACAGTGGGGCTACCGAGGATAATCTGTCCCCTGTTGCTGGGAGGTTTCTGAAAAGGTCCCCCCTGAGGGATATGAGGTGGAATGTTGGTGGCTGTGGACCCCACCACAGCCGCTGGCCTACCCATAATCTTCACGTTCGGAGATAAGTTGCCATCAATCGTCCCGTTAAAGGGATGGGGGAGAG
This sequence comes from bacterium, assembly GCA_029932675.1. Taxonomy (GTDB): domain Bacteria; phylum SM23-81; class DAOVCL01; order DAOVCL01; family DAOVCL01; genus DAOVCL01. The sequence continues at coordinate 28,251 of JAOZPP010000016.1, read as the reverse complement.
GGGTAGGAACCGGCCCTCCCGGCGATGGAACCATAATGATATGGGTGTCGGTGGCCACGATCTTATCACCCTGTTTTGCCGCTGGTTGTCCCATAAGTTATTAGCGGTCAGCTTTCAACAGCCAGCCCATAAACAGTTATCGGTCGCAGTTGTCAGAGATTTTCTCTGACTGGTGATAGCTATTACTCTCCCTTAGTTGATATTCACCGTTGTTCCCTTCACATTCACCTGACCTGGTGAACCTTCGATATCCACCCCGGCGGTGCCCTTAATCGTTACTTTTCCCTGGGCCTCTATGGTGATGTCACCAGAGGCGCTGATCTTCAGGGCATTCCTCATCGAGTCGATAGCCACCATATTCTTTCCGGTCTTGTCGCAGATGGATATACCTGCCTGGGAGTCAGAGTCATCGAGAACAATTAGGTGGCCACTGCGTGACTTCCAAACGAACTTCTGTACCCGACCATCAGCAGAGACAGCCTCGTTCACATCGAGTGGTGGTTTATCTTGTCCATTCCAAAGGCTGCCTAAAATGTAGGGATGGTTAACGCTGCCGTGCTCAAAGGCAACCAAAACCTCATCGTTGACTTCTGGAATCCAATAGGTCCCCCGACCGTTTCCTGCCGCTGGGCTGACAATACGGGCCCAATTGCTCTCCTCCCCATCCTCAAGCCAAGGGAATTTAACCTTTACCCTCCCCATCCCCTGGGGATCGCGATTGTTGGTCACTATCCCTATAAATACGCCATAGTTTCTCCGCTCCTGAGATGAACCTCGAATCACCTCGACTATGGATTTCGGAGACCGGGTGCTCAAAGAGAAGGCGGTAACGTAACCTTTATCTTTCGTCAACCGATGATTGCAGGAGGTGACATAGTACCGTCCGGAAAAGCGATTACCCACCCCTGATATTTCCAATATCTTCCCTGGTTTGATTTGAGGGTTCCCTCGACAACTTCCTTGGGCAGTAATAAATTTGCTCTCCTTCTCGTTGAGGATCGCTTGAGCCATCTTATCGGCCTGGGCTTGGCTGGCCACTGGGCGGTCTGAGATCTGAACAATGGCCCTACCCCAAATCCCTTCAGCCACTGAGCCACCTGAGCGGTGTTCTCCCACTGCAGGGGCACCCTCACCCCTGGTGGCCCTTCCGATAATCTCTGATTTCTGAGCAGGATTCCACCCTTTTACGGTTACCTCATTCACCTGTTCGGCCACAGAAAGTTTAGGATGAAACTCGGTGAAATCCCTCCCCCACTGCAGGGGTATAGGTGAACCTTCGGAACTTGGTGGTGGCGAACGAAAGCAAAGCCTCTCTCCTTCTACAAAGAGTTCAAACCCAATCATTTTGCTCCGTTCTCGCAAAAATTCCATATGGGTCAAATTGTTTTGGAAGATGTATTCATGGACTTGACTTGTGTTCTCCACTTCTGCTTGGAGACCAACCTCTTGGGCAATCCTCCTCACAATATCGCTATCGGTCATCTGGATGTATGAACGACGGTGGCGGTTCCGGTAGAGGCCGTAGGAGAGGTCATAACCACGCAGGGTAAGGTTTTGGTGGCCACCGGTTAGTTCCGGCTCAATAGCGGTGATCTTCCCCTTACAGAGAAGAACTGCACCATCCTCCCCCTCTGCAGAGATCTCCACAAGCTTCCCTTCCTGGAAACGGGCATCATCCGTCCATCGCCCGCCTGGATTCTGGAGGATAATGGAAAACATTGTCGGGAGGTTAACTTTATAATCCACTTCTACCTCAATTATAGCATTCATCACCTCGGCAGGAGCATTTTGCCCGTCCAGTTTGAGGTAGAAATGTTCAATGTGACGATCCGTGGGCATGATTTATCTTTCTTTAATGTAAGCTTCCAGCTTACAAATAAGTGAAGTGATACACCTTCTTCATCTCAGTTGTCTCTCCAAGGAAACAAGCAAATTCGGTATCCCCAGCTCTGCCACAACCTCAGCAACTTTGCTAAACCTTTAGCTTTCTGAAATCTTTCATCCGGCAACCCCTGACTAATTTAAGGCTGATAGCTGACCACTGAAAGCTCCACAATCACCCCCTCGGTGGAATAGACAGTTTCTGCCCCGGGGTCAAGGCCAAGGGGTCCAACAGATTATTGGCCTGGGCGATAACCCGCCAACGAAATGGACTCCCCAGGGTCTTATAGGCAATCCAGTCTAAGGTTTCCCTAGGCTTTACCACCCAGACCCTGTTTCCGGGCAATGCCGCTGAAGTGGGATTCTGCGGAGGTTGCTCGTTTTCATCAATAGTCTGAGTTAAGGTTAGATCAGCCGTTGCCCGCACAGGGGTCCCATCCGGGAGGAAAAGGGTATATTCGATCCTCAACCTCTGGATAACGCAGATAAAGCTGAAAACCTTGCCCCAACGTAGTCGACAATAGGGTGGCCGACCGCGATCCGACTCCCCTTGGCGGAGCGATTCATCTATCTGCATCATCTTCTCTAAGATTCCTGTATAGTCCCGCACATCCTTCCCCTCTTCGTATGTGTCGAAAAAGAGCTGGATGGTGAGGGACTTCGGTTGCCCCCCGCCAAACTCTAAGGGGGAGACATCTGCCCCTACATTCTCCCTTGGATTCCAGGTATTGGCTTTGGTAATCGAATATTTCGTCGGGTTAAAGAGAAACTCAAGTTTCAGCCTCTCCCCCTCGATCATCTCCAATGAACCCTTAACCAAAGACGTGGAATTGGGCATCTTTCTCCTTGTGAATAGCTGTCAGCCTCTTTCCTGGCCTACAATTTCAACCGGGTAACCTTTCCATCTCGTTCTGTAGTCTCCTCTTGATCCTCTCATAAACCTGAAGTGCCACCTCCTCTAAGCTCTCCTTTGGTCCCACTTCCTCCTCATGGGTGGAGACACCAGTTATCTGCGCCCTAACCGGTGAAGCGGCAGGAGCGGGGGTAGCCCGCTGCAGGGGAGCGGCCATAAGGGAAGGAGCCGCCCTTTTCTGAGGGCCAACCTTCAATGGGAGCGAATAAAATGGCCCACCAGTTTTTGGGGGCAATTCCGGTGGTTGGGCAAACCCTGACCAAGGAACGCTCACCCCTCTCCCCCGTTTTAGTGATTTTCCTTGAACTATGTGGGAAAGTTCATGGGCCAAAAGACCACTCTCCTTCTCGGTTAGGGGAAAAGATACCCGGGGGGAGAGAAAGATGTGCTCACCAATTGATGCCGCTTCGGCGCCCAGCAGTCTGGTCACCTCGGCTGCCCTGGCACCAGTGTGAACCCTCACCTCCTCTAAACCCATCCCGAAGAAGGACTCAAATCTCCTTCTAATCCCCATATCCAAAGGGATGCCACTCCCTTGAGCTAAGGCCCTAAAGGCAGCTTGATTGGCCAGGAAAGCCGGCCCAGTCATTGGCCAAGGCTGAGGGACCCCCGCCTCCTCCCATTCAGGAGGTTCCTCCTTAATGGGAGGAGGAAAAGAAGGTAGAGGCCTACCCTGCTTTGTTCCTTCGCTCTTAACCTTCCGCTCAATCTCCTCTTTCAACCGCCCCCCCACCTGAGCCTTGGTGGTAGGGGATTTGCTCACCGGTTTGGAGTGAACTGCCCCCCCGACCGGAAAGGGGGAGAGCGGAGGCCCTTCCACCTCCCGCGGAGAGGGTCTGGCTTCCCCACCCGGTTTCACCCCCCTTTTTCCCCATCCCCTCTTACCTATTCGGTATTTAATGGGGGATAACCAAGCCATAACCTTGGTGATCAGAGGAGGTCTGGAGCCAGAGGGGAAGAGGTCTCCTGGCTCGGAGGAGATCATCTTACCTCCCAATTGCTTAGCGATTGGGAATGCTACCTCAAAGCCTTCAAAGGCCTTTGGTAACTTCTTCCCTCTCCCTCGCTTCTTTGGGTATAGTCTGGCAAAAACCTGATCGGCCAATGGCTGCCTGGGGGTGGAAATCCTCACCTGGTCAAAGGTTGGCTTCCCTCTCCCGCCCTCCAGACCAGAGGGTTGCAGCCCCTCATCTACCACCATTTTAACTGGTTTACCCTCCATTCTCCTCTGATCTTCCCTCTGGGGAGGTGAGGGGGATAAAGGGGCTCCCCGTTCTGGGGCCATATGCCTCTTTTTCCCTTCGATCATTGAGGAGATCAGATTGGAAAGGTAATGGATCTTACCCCTTGATCTCCCCTCCTTCAATTTCGGTTTAACCGCCTTTATTAAGGGGGATTTGGGGTAAACCTTAGCGAAAAACCTTTTGGCCAAAAGAGATGCTTTGACCAAGGGATGCAATCCCACAAGGGGTAAGGGTTTTCGTCCTTTATGTAATTCCCCCTCCAGCTCCATCAATGGTTTGCCAATTTTTTCCATTTTCTCCCGCGGTTTTTCCTCAAAGATATCGGGGAGAGTAGGTAAGGAAGGTCTGCCAATGGGTACTCTCGGCCTTTCTCTTCTTGTAACGGGAGATATTAGTTGGGGCTGACTGGCGAGCTCCTGGCCCTCTGATGAGGCAATCTCACCTCTGCCTTCCTGCATCTGAGGAATTTCCCCTTCGATAACTGGGGGAGAGAACTTTGGGGACCGATAATAAACTCCCCTCCTGCTATCCCTTTTCGACCAAATCTCTTCCTTCAGTTTGAGAAGCACCCTCTTTACCCCTATCCTCATCTGAGGAAGACCCTTTGGCCTCTCCCTGGTCCGGCCTATCGATTGGGTCCCCTTAGCCCCAGGGGGAACCTCACCCCTGGATAGCCGATGATGAAAAAGCCGGAGGCGGCTCAGTAATGGGAATTTCCTTCTCCTCGGCTGCCGAGGGGTGAGTGGGGAAGGTTTTGGGCTTTGGGGGGAACCTTGCCCTGGAACACCGGAGGGAGTAGATGTGGGTTCACCTCCCTCCAGGGAAAACTTCTCCTCCGGGGTGGGAGCCAATCTAAGGTAGTTAGCAAAGCCCCTGGGTTCTGTTTCCCATACCATATCTAAGAGCGGAAGATTTCCTAGCACTAAGGGTAGGGACAAAGGTCTATAGGAGCCCTCCCTTATTTCCCTTGGATACCTGGTTACGAGATACCCTTGAAGGAGACGAAATCTTCCCCAGAAGAGGGGGAGGAATAGAGGACGTTTTTGAAGGGGAAAGTAATTGGTCCGCAATGGCCAATGGCGGAGGATAGTCAAGAGACCACTGCGATGGTAGCCCTTCCATCGCCGAATGAACACCATCTCGGATGGAGCCTTTGGCGCCTTAAAAGGTTGATTCAACTTAGGGTATGTTCTCTTGTCCCTCCTATGTTTTGCATCCCCCTTCGGGGAAGCAAAAAATCGACGGAAGAGACCAGGTTTTCTCATTTGACTATCTCCATTCCCTCATGGGCGATCTCCAGCGATTCAATGGCCACTGCGGTTCCATCTGCCTTCAGAGAGGGACCTGTCCACTTCACTGGGAAGGCGCGGAAGAAATTCCATTGATGGATCGATTCTCCATCTGGACCATAAAGGAAGATGGAGATGTTCTTCCTCTCTATATTTCCAGACTGAGCCTTCTTGTGCCACTCCCAGAGGCCACCTGATTCGGTCATCCCCCTTTTAAGCACCAGATGAGGATATTTTACTCTCACCGGAAGGTGATGGACCATATCATTTGCCCCCCCTTCCAGATAGGTGAACTCCTCTACCTCCCCTTCCAATCCGGAGACTTCGGTGAAGATGGCTTCCACCAAACCCTCTATCTCTACCGAGAAGCGGTGAGCGGGGAAATACTTAGGCCTCTTCCCTGTAGCAGTTTTATTCAAAATTGATCGCCTCCTCTGCGTTCATGCTCTATCCTCATCTCCCTCTTCAGGAGTTGGTATACCTTCTCCGTTAAGCCCTCTATATCTGGGGAAGAGGGGTTAACCTCCTCCACCTCCCTAAAGACCCCCTCCACAGCCATAGCTTCGGCCTCCAAGGCCTCTATCCCCTCAGTTCTCCCCTCCGCCTGTCGTTGCAGGCTACCGAAAGTATAGTAACCCTTATAGGGTTGACGAGCCCTCTGCAGGGATTGAACCCACCGGGCAATGTTAAGCCCCTTCAAACTATCTCCTCCAATAACAACCAGCGGTCCAATAGTAAATTTTCGGCCAACAATCGGTTAGAATTCTTCCTGCTTGCTGATGCCTGAGAACTGGCAGCAGAAGATTGACTGTTGAGTGCTTTAAGTATATGCTTCCCTTAGCTTCTGGTTGATCTTGCTTATCTGCTCTGCCCAATTGCGCCTATCCGCATGGGAGAGCTGCAGGATCTCCGGCAGAGGCCAGTGAAAGTGATAGGCGATGTAGGCTACCTCCTCATATAGGCTGGAGAGGGGGTAGCCCACTACCCCCCCGGGTGGCTTAGATCTACCTCGAACTCCTTTTCACAATGAGGACACTTAACAGTTGCCTTGGTGGTTCCGTCCTCGTTAATCCTCCGATAGAAATCCTGAAGATAAGCTAAGTCTGCCGAATAGAGACCCTCTATCACCCCTGTATCCACATCAGGAAGGTCCCCCAGCTTGGTAATCACCCTGGCTAGGAGAACAACTACCAGATATGCCTCATTTGCCTTTACCCGAGGGTCCCGTAAGGGCTGGATCTCATCGGCAGCAGTAGCCAACCTCATTATTCCCTTGCGGTGGATCTTGCCCTTGCTATCCTTGTATCCCCTGGGGAGGACAAACTCAAACTGATCCTGGAACTCTTCCATAACTTACCTCAAACTGTTATATTTCACCACAGATAACCTCGCATCTCCGGAAGACGAATAGATAAAAAGTATTCACCACGGAATCCCTTGGTGTGGTGGCAGAATCGTATTTCTGCCACCACATCTCCCCGTCATCAGATTCGGAGGCCCAGAGTAATCTTCTTCCTCTACCCAACTTATGGTCTTTGATTTATTAATCGGGTAATCGTCACCCTCCCCTTAGTCCTCCCCCATCAAAGGGGGAGGAAACCCTCTTCTCATTACCCAATTAAGTTGTCAAAAACCATTAGGCCCTCTCTATGGGACTAAAGCCCCCGACTACCCGTCCCAAACCGGAACGGGTCGGGAAAGTCGGTTAGAAGTGTAGTCAACCTCCGGTTACCCAAGGGCCCAGAATTTTGTGGAATTCTGAGCCCCTCAGGTTACTTCGCCCGCTTGAGCCCCTCGTGGACTATGGTTAACTCCTCAATCCCGATCTCGTTGGTCTTAGCGCTCAGGGACGGACCGGAGACCTTGGATGGCCAACCGTTGACGAAGTTCCATCGAGCAACTTCTTTGTTATCCTGGCCATACATCACGATGGATCCATTGCGCCGCGCTCCCTCTACTCTCCCATCCTCGATCTCCTTCCTCCAGTCCCAGATATCCATATCATCGGTGATCCCGCGCTTGAGGACGATGTCCGTCCATTTTAACCTTCCCGGGACCTTATGGACTAACTCCGCTCCTCCCTTGTCCGAGGCCTTATACTCGATGACCTCGCTCTCCGATCCCAGGCCGCTCACCTCCTGAAACCTGCCCACCAATTTCCCTTGCACCTCCACATAGAAGCTAAACGAGGCAATAGGGTCTTTGTCTGGCATCTATCATCCCTCCCTTCTCGAATTAGTTAGGACGCAGATCCTCGCAGATAACCGCAGAAAGTAAAGACCTTGACGATCTGTGTCTATCTGCGTCCAATTTTTCCTCTACTATGAACTCAGCGCACCTTCGGTGCAGGCCTTTCTGAAATGAATGGGACCGTTTATCTCGTCCCGTCAATCCTGTCCAAGGACCAGAACTCAGGGTGGCTATTCGGTAACCTCCGCCCCACCAGTGTATTGGCTGATCCTGAAGATGACGAACTCAGCGGGCTTCACCGGGGCAAGGCCGATCTCGCAGATCATTTGCCCGGCATCCCGCACCTCCGGAGTGTTCAGCTCCTCATCGCACTTCACATAGAAGGCCTCAGATGGAGTGGCTCCGAAGAGGGCCCCATCCCTCCAAACCCTGGTCAAGAAGGCAGTGATATCCCTCTTCACCCTCTCCCAAAGGTCCATATCGTTGGGTTCAAAGACCACCCACTGGGTTCCCAACTCTATGGACTTCTCCACGAAGTTAAATAGCCGACGGACAGGGACATACCTCCAGGCCGCATCGCTGGAAAGGGTGCGCGCCCCCCAGACCCTGATCCCCCTTCCAGGGAAGGCACGGATACAGTTTACCCCAATGGGATTGAGGGAGTCCTGTTCACTCTTCGTAATCTGGTACTCCAATCCCACGGCCCCTCTAATCACTTCATTCGCTGGGGCCTTGTGCACACCCCGGGTGGCATCGTTGCGGGCATAGATACCGGCGATGTGGCCAGAGGGGGGGATCTGCACCATATTCCCATTTCCAGAGGGGTCGGGAACCTCTATCCAGGGATAATACATCGCCCCGAACTTGGAATCAAAGCCAGCCTCCTCCTGACGCCAGGCCTTAACCTCTTGGGGGGTAAGACCAGGAGGGGCATCAAGGATGGCTACCCTATCCTTCATATTCTCGCAATGATCCAACATAGCCTGCTGGATGGCCTTTAGCCCCTTCTTGTCCAGAGCCCCTGCCTTGTAGGCCGCCATTATATCCGGCATCAGGATCATCGTTGCGTCATCGAGGACCTGAAGGTTCCCCATTCCCCTCCGAGCGGCAACATCGCCCACGAAGAGATCCGGTTCGGCCTTCTTCAGGACGAGTTGGGTGGAGGCGGGAGCAAGCTGGAACTCGTATTGGCCAGCTATGGGGATCCTCTCACTCAAGGAGCCCGGAGCCTCCAAAACCTCAACTTGCACTAACTTCGACTCCTTGTTCACCACCTCAGCCACATTCCTCACCCCCTTGGCCTTGCTCAAGCTGAGGTTCTCAAAGACCTCCTCCTCTGTCCCTCGACGAACCCGCATATTAAAGGTTCCCTCGGGGCCATCGCTAATCTCCACCCTTAACCCCTCTGGCTCCCCCTTGGCCAACACCTTCAGGGTGGGGGGGGCTCCCTCGGTGCGGGCCTTTAAGAGGAGCTTGGGAGCCTCCTCCGCGGCCTCCTCTTCACCAAGGGGAAGGCGGATCACATAACAGCTCCCCCCGCCATTGTTGAAGTATCCATAGACCGCATGGGCCAGGTATCCCCCGGGCAGGAAGCCGCCAAAGGTATTTTGAAACTGGCTCCAATTGGCGATAAACACCGGCTCATTGACCGGACCCTTCTCCGCAAAGCCAACGAAGGCCGCTATTGCCGTCCCTACACCCTCAATTGGCTTTGCCCCTCTCTCTACTTCCTCCACATAAACCCCAGGTGAGAGATACTGAGGCATTTTTCCCTCCTTTCCTTTCTTTCAAAAAGGGAAGTTAGAGGGGAATATCCACCCGTTCCCCTGGTAACTTCGCCTTTTTGGTGGTTTTCCTACCTTCTTTTGTGCTCACTGAGAGAGTGAACTCCCCCGAGGGAATTGGGGGAAATTTAAAATAACCCATCTCATCGGCAGTGACCGCCAAACCATACTCCTTGATCACTACCCTGGCCTCCCCCACACCCCTCTCTGGCTTCCCCCGGTAGTAAACCCTCCCCCCAACTTGGAAGAGCTCATCAGGAAGCTCTGTCTTCTGTAATTGGTCGACTTTCAAACGCTTGCTTACCACTAAGGGGGCCTGCAACTCCACCTCCCGATCAAGCGGTAGGGTGACCTGATAGTTAACGGACGGTTTAAGCTGGGTCTCCAGGGAGCCCCAGAGCTCAGCTAAACTGCGGTAAGCCCCATCAGTCTGGGCCGTCTTAGTCTGGACCTTATGATCCATTTTCGCTAATGCGCCTTGCATCACCTCCTTGGGCAAAATGGGAAAGCGGGAGAGGACCGTCAGCACATGCCACAAGAGCCTGTGCTCATCTTCGACCACGTTGGCCCAAACCGTAATTAGATAGGAGAGGTCAATCCAGAGGGGGGGCTTCAGTTTAGAAGCCGTGCCGTCCTCTCTCCGGTTCACTATCCAATCGTGTCGGCGAAATTCCGTGTTCTCATGGAGATCATAGAGAAAGAGGTTGATCGTTGGCTTAGAGAGTTTCCCTACCCACTCCCGATCAGGGGCTTCGAAGCGGATATCTATCTCCCCACTGTTTAGCTTTCCCTCGACGATTAAAAGCTGCTTTAGGCTCTCATCTAAATCATGGATCATTGATTACCTCTTGTTCTGCTATTAATGTTATTTGCTGAGATGGAAACGCAAGCACATCGAATTTGGTCTGTCAACCCATATAATCAACTGCATTTCCCACCACCCCCTGTATCTCCCCAAGCCATTCTTTCCAGCTTGGTGGCTGGTTTAACCCCGCATCCTCTGACCACAGCGGGTTTATCCCCCTGGCCATAGATCTCCGCCAGCGGTTCCAGATACCCGGCCAATTGGCCTGGGGAATCCTCTCCCGTGCCTCTTGCAAACGGTCATACACCTCCATTAAAAAGTGCACGAAGGGACGAAAATCTAACTTTTTCCGTGGAGGCTGTTTGGAAACCTCCTTATTCCAATGGGTAACCACTAAACCATAGATACAGAACTCCATCTGAAACTTGCCTAATTCCTCCCTCAATGGGAGAATATCGAGATCGTTCAAGTCCCATGCCCCCTGGGGACAGAGGGCCCAGGGCTTGATGGCGGGCTCTCCACCTTCGAGGACAAAGGGATAGGCCCGACAGGCGATGGGACGGAGGTTATAGATCCCACAGCGAAGCTGATGTCTGGGAAGACTTATGCCAAACATACAACGGCGCGAGCCATCTGGCTGCTCGTTCATATTGAGCACCAGATAATATGATCTCCCCGATCCATCTATTTGGAAGTTATAGGGAGTCTCCTCCTCCTCGAGTTGGGCAAAGGCAAGGAAGTCCGTGGGCTTAATGCTCAACCCACGAGCGATCAACCAGGCATCATATCCACAGACATTGATCAAATTCCGGGAACAGCAATGGCCGGAACAGGTGATACAGGGGTTTTGCCTTGTCTCTTCCACCTCTGACTTCCTATTTATGAGACCCACCAATTCAAATGCCCCGTTGTTTTATACTTTGTGTCACAATTCAAGAACTGAACCCAAGTTTGGAGATCAGTGATTCTAACTGGCATAGATGTCACTCAGCTGCCTTCGTCCAAGCCTGATACCATGCCCATTGGACAGCACTCCTATGATAAAACTCCCAAAGCTCACGCCGCCTAGATTCATCATATTCTGCCTTCACTTTTGGATCCTTGATTTCAGCGCGGTTCACAGCTGTAGTAATTATCATCATTCTGAAGATCCGCCAAAACTCAGGGCGCTTTCTCAGAACTTCATATACCTTCTCTTTCTCCCAATTTGAGGCGGAATCGCGACACCCTTTGTACTTACTTCTTGTTGCCCGTCTCATCAGTTCATTTTTATCTTTTTCAAGCTCTTCTTTTTCCCACCTGTCGCAGTCCTCGCACGTCCATGGACAGGTTCTAAAGGAAAGTGAGATTTCTTCGGATGGAATTTCTTTGCTCTGTGCCTGTGCAATAATCCGTTGTACATAGGTATTCCCGTGATGCTGCTGTAGTTGATTTACCATGCGAGCTTTTTGTCCTCCATTGGCTGAATGTGACAATCGGCGGTCTACCAACAAAGCGGCATAATTCTCCACCATAGGCTCCGAGCTACCCCCTTTAATGTTGTAGTCCATCTCGTGGGATAATACCTGTAAGCTACCGACCACTCTTACGGGATTACGGTCCCTATAATTGCCTCTTTTCTCCTCTGAAATCTCATGTGCTCTCTTAGCCTGGTGCATTATATTCTCCTTCTGCAGGCAAGTTCCAGGATCAGCAGGGGTTTGGACAATTAATGTCCGGATTTTCTTTTAACCCTTTAATTTTTTGGTGACTGACCATCTCCATAAGACGAGATCCCAAAACCTGTTCCTGACAAGCTCAGGAATCTGTCTCAAGTTTTGGAGGCCCCATAAAGAAGGTTCGCCCAGCTTATGTTGCCATATCTCGACGGTTTGAGGCGAAGCATCGCTAACCAAATAGGCTGACGACCAAAGTTCGGATTGTATTTCTCCAGAAATCCTGCTCACTCACACTATCGATCCTATTCCGTATCCTCCTCTCAATTCGCCGGCACTCAGCCTCCCTTCCTGCTTCCCTTGCTCTACGGTACTGGCTTCTAAGCTCTTCCACAGTTCTAACATCAAGCGATCTGCTGACGACGTCTGCCAGCACATTCTGGGCAGCCCTGGCAAGAGATAATAGCACATGCTGGAGGACCTCCTGAGGGACCGTCAAAGGAGGTGCGCCCTCCGGACGCACGCCCAGCCTGGCTCCAACCCCTCCGGTTACTGCCCCGATTATCGTCTCGCGGACAATACGCCCCATGTTTGCCTCACGCCAAAAGTGAGCAGGGTCTTCGCTTTGAAGCATTGCTCCTGCACTCTCCTTCATGAGAGTCGTCAGCGCTCCACTTATGGCGCCGCTTGCTACGGTGGCACCCACTCCCAGTGATCCCGCTTCCACTCCCGCCGCAGTCGCCAGAGTGCCGACTCCAAACCCTGCTGTCAGAACTAGGGCGCTGATGACAGCTACTCCCACTGCAATGGGTTGCCAGACTCTCAGGTGGTGAAGCCGTTGAAGGCTGAGTTCCGCTCCTACCTGAGCCGCCGTGAGGCTGTCAGTCCGTCGGCTGGTAACTTGGCGGGTTCGCGTATCATATGTAAACCAGGTCAGGCTCATCCCCTCAGGTGTAATGGAGTTTATCCTTGCCCAGCGTTCGGTATTTCCCTCGCTCGTCATAAAGGCTATCTGACCATTCCTCAATGTGCCTCCGCGCTGGAGATTGCCGCTCTGGTCGATATAGGGAATGTCAGTAGCCAGCTCCAGCTCTCCATCACCAAGCCGAATGCGACCCTCTGCCGGACCGATCTCCGCTGGACTGAACCAGCGCAGGCCTCTGCGATCCACCGCGGCTATGTCGCTTAGACTACGCCTCTGCCCAGCGGTGAGTGAGGCCTGAATATGTTCGGCAACTTCCCTTTCCCTTCCTGGTGCAAGGCTAAGTAGGGATCGCAAGAGTCCGGCAATGGAGTGTCTGGCCGGAAGCTGCCGCACAGGGCTCATCTCTGCGAACTCATCGAGTCGAGTGCGGAGTTCATCGATCCGTCCGGAGAGTATTTCGCTCATGGGCCGCTCAGCTTCTCCCGCGGTTTCTTCACCTGTGGGGCGTTCTGGGGGTGGTGCGGCCGGGGTAGGTGCACCCTCCCCTGCCCTCCGCGAAGCCTCGTAGGCCTGCTCCTCCTCCCAAGCCTCCATATGTTCCCTCAAAATGCGTAGCATCTCGTCTCTCACGGGTGTAGCCAATCTGTGAAACTGCTCAGATAATTCGTCCCCCCGCCTGGGGTGTGGGGTGCTCAGCCTCCGATAGAGGCTGGCGGCTTGGGAGAGGGGCACAGATCTGAAGACATGTCTCAACTCCCCCCTGCGTTCCGGGGTGTAATGCTCCTCCAATACGGCAAGAATATCATCCTCAGGTGTCATCTGAACTGTCTGGAGCAGTGGTACCCCTACATTGAGCAATTTCACAACCCGCTGTACATAGAAGTTGCCAAATCTGCGCTGAAGCTGGCTTACTATACGACCCTTTTGCGGTGCACTCGCTGGATGCGATAATCGTGGATCTGTCAGTAAATCGACATAAGTCTCCATTATAGGTTCTAAGCTCCCCTCCCCAAGGTAGCCCAACGCCTGGGAGGAGACCTGTACGTCACCATCTGTCCTTTCCCTATTGCTTATAGGACGCTTTGTTTTCGTTTCGTTCGAAATACCAGGTGCTTTCTCAGCTTGGTGCATTAAACCCTCCGTTTTCGGGCGAGCTCCGGGAGCAGCAGCCAGAACAGCTAACACAAGGATTTTGCTTTGGCTCTTTCAGCCCCAATTTTCGATAGCCGATGGAGAGGTGGGAAGTAAATCATAAGCTCATTCACGCTTCCCCTTTTCGTTACGGCCTCACCGTTCTGCGTTGCATTAACAACTGGCGAGCGCTTGCTGTATAACGACTCCAGAAGTTCGATCCCCTTAAGTAATCATTCCATCTTTCGCACAGTTGATTCCACTTCAGATCATAGACTCGGTCCGTGCTCGGAGCCTGGAGAATGCGAGTCCGGAATGCCTCGCGGATCTGAACATAATCTCGAGTGTCTGCCCTCAGTCCCGCTTCCTGCCCTGCAGCAACCCTTTCCCCAAAAGAATTAGCCAAGGATATTACCGTAGGTTCGTATCCTCGACCATGGGCTTCAGCCTGTTGCCTACATCGTCGCCTGGATTCAGAGAGAAATCTCTGAACTCCTGCTTTCGTCCACTCACTAGCCCCCCAAATACCTGCTGCGGCTACCGCACCCCCCAAAACACCTATCGGACCTGCCGCGGCCCCCGCCTCAGCAGCAGCTGGTCCCGCGGCTGCGGCCCCTGCTCCTAAGGCTTCTACCGCACCACCTGCCATACCCCAAAATCCCGTCAGTTGGTCAGCCCTCCGACCCAATTCAGCGTGAAAATCGTCAATGGCTTCCTTCTCAGCATCCACCAAGCCCCCCAACACTCTCCTTCCGTATTGCTCAAGCATTGTGATTAAAGTTCCCGCATCAACCGGCACAGTCTGTATCACTTTTGAAGATGAGGTCAGAAGCTTCGACTTGGCCGGGCTCATTTGAAATACAACCTCTTCCTCCTCGACGGACCACTGAGGCTGAATGGTGGAACTATTAAGGCTCGATGTAAACCCCCTTAGATTCCTAAGCCCTTTTCGCATACCTCCATCAGCGGTGAATTTAGCTTGAATCTCTTCCTCTTCTTCTTCCTCCTGGCGCTGGAGTAGCGAATTCTCTGCCTCCATCTGGAGTTCTTCCTCCTCCTCTTCAACCTGTTGTTGGAGAGCGTTGGTTTCTAATTTACCCTGTAAAAATTCCTCTTCCTCCTCCATAGGTTGCCTTTGGCCACTTGCCTTCTGCACCACATTCTCAGCTACCTCATCTGCTTCCCTTTCGTAAACATCCCCAGGCTGCCCCATCTTCACCTTGTCACCAGGAAGGGAGAGGTTCCCCTGGCTCTGCTGCACCACATGGGTAAGCTCATGGGCTAAAAGCCCTTTGCCCTCAGATGAGGATATGTTGCCACTATGCTTTTGGCTGAGGAAGATGTCTGTGCCCATAGTAAATGCCTTGGCCCCCAACGCCTCCGCCGTCCTGTGGGCTACTTCATCTGTGTGGATCCGCACCCGGCCGAGGTCGTATCCGAAGGACTCCTCCATCTCCTTCCGCGTTTCATCATCTATTGGATGGCCTGAGCCTTTCTGTTGCTGAAGTTCCTGGACCGTCTTCTCCAGGGAGTCCTCTTCCCTTTGGCCCTCCGCGGAAGCCTGAAGCCGTTTGACGACCTTCTGGACATAGGCATTGCCCTGCTGCTTCTGGAGTGAAAGCATTGTATTAGCCAACTGGGCTCGGTTGGCCGGATTGGAAAGCCTCTCCTCGCTCAAATCTCCCTCCAAGGACGAGGCAGTGGGCATAGAACCTAAAACATTTTCTCCGCCAGGCACCTTGAACTTCTCCCCTTCTAACTTTTGCCGGTTAGCCTTGGCCCTGGTTTCCCCCGATTCACCGCCCCTTTCGACGCTCAACCTTACCTTCTGATCACCCATAGCAAAGATCCCCCTATGAGACAAAGCTCCCTTTCACAGCGATTACTTCTGCTCATACAAATGCACATCGTGCTGGGGGAACGGTATAGAGATCCCCGCAGCATCGAAGCGGTTCTTCACCTCCTCTGTGGTAGCGAAATAGACATCCCAGTAGTCCTGGGTCTTCACCCATCCCCGCACCGCGAAGTTGACACTACTGTCAGCCAGTTCCTTGACGGCGATCGTGGGAGCAGGGTCCTTGAGGATACGGTTGTCTTGCGCCAGGATATCCCCTAATACCTCCTTGACCTTCTGGAGGTCGTCGGTATAGCTCACCCCCACCACCAGATCAACCCTGCGGATCTCCTTAGCGGAATAATTTACAATGTTATCCCCCATTAGCTTGGCATTGGGAATAATAACTGTCTTGTTGTCCGGGGTCTTCAGTTGAGTGGTAAATACCCCCATCTCCTCCACAACGCCCGCAGCGCCCCCCGCCTCAATATAGTGGCCTACCTTGAACGGGCGGAAGATGATCATCAGAAAACCGGCAGCGAAATTGGCCAATGAGCCCTGCAGAGCAAAGCCGATGGCCAGACCAGCAGCCCCGATGACGGCTATAAATGAGGTGGTCTGTACCCCCAATTGGGCAATTGCCGCGATGACGACAAACGTCAATAGGCCAATGTAGGTCAAATTGCCCACAAAGGAACCGATGGTGGGATCCACCTTTCTCTTAGCCAGCAGCTTGCCAACCAGCTTGCGGGCCCATTTGGCCACCCAACGGCCCACAACAAAGATACCCACTGCCGCCACCACCTTGAGGCCGTAGAAGGTCACTAACTCCTGCAGTTTAGTGATAATGGTATCCATAATTCCCCTCAGATAAGCTTATAGGTTAGCCCCAAGGAGAGGGTCTGCTTGAGCCTACCTCCCCGGGCGATCTCCTTATCATAGAGGAGCTGGAGGTAGAGGTTTACCATCAGATACTTGCTAACACTGGCCGTAAAGGTGTTCTCCCAGTTGAGATCAGGGGATTTCCAGTAGTTCTCCCCGGGCAGCCCTTTGAGCTCCTTCGCCTTGGAGTAGAAGAGCGCCTGAAAGAGGCTCAGCTTACTGGCAAATCTGATCCGCTCCCCGGCCATTGGGGTATGAAAATCGCTGACAAAGAGCAGACCGCCATCATTGGACGTCACCGTCTGCCGCTTATTAGTTAGCGTATCAAGCACCTCCCGGTCGAAGTGCTGCCTTAACCCCGCACCCAGACGGGTCGCCCACTCCCGCTTGTCCTCCTTGATTAAAACCTTGGCTACGCCAAAGCTCTCCGTAAAGGTAATAGGATTAAAGATCCGCTCCTTCTCTGGATCACTGGCATCGAGAAACTGGGTCTCCAGCCTCCAGGAACCAAAGGGGTCCACAAAACCACCAAAAGTGAAACGCCATACCGTCTCGAAATCGACCAGATCGCTCGATTTCACCGGTCTGGCCCAGTCCTTGGTCTCCCTGTTTTGGCTGTGGGTTTGACCAAAGGAGAGCCTGAGGGCGTTCTTTGTGTGCACCCTGGGATGGAGCTGTCTCTCGGCCAGGAAGTGGAAGTTGAATGTCCAGGAGAGGACACCTGCTTCTCCTCCGATCCAGTTATCACTGTAGGCATTCTGGGTTAAGGTAAGGTTGGCATCACCTGACAACGCCCAGGGCTCGGCGAGGAGGGGCGATACCACTGCCATAGCCAACATAGCTACCGTTATAACGAACAGGTTCCTCATTTGACCTCCTTATCCCCTGAGAGCCCGAATCGTTAAAAGCCGACCGCTGAATGCTCTCTTCACCATTTAATGGTCAAGGTTACTGTCCCCCCCCACTCCTTGGGTGGTTTACCCAACGTTCCTTTCCATATAGGCTTGATCTTCAGTTTAACATCCTCACCCAGTTCTATCTCCGGGATAAGGTCAAACACCTTCTGGGGGATCTTCATCTCATTGGCAACTATAGCAGCCAAAATGGATGCCGCACCGCGGAGTATCTTCTCCTCTGGCTTCTCCTTCTTCACCCCAGCAGCCTTCAATAGGGCTAAATTCTTCTTCCCCTCCTCTGTCTGCTGCCAATCCCTCAACGCCTTTTCTAAGATAGCCTTTGGGTCCTTTGATTCAGGGGGTTCCTCCGCTTCCCTCTCTTCTCCCTGCAACTGGACCCTTGGAACGCGGGGATTATTGCTCTCCCGGACACTATTCCTCCTTCCCCCTTTATTGGTTTCCACTTCCTCCATAATTTTTTGCACCCACGCATTGCCTAAATGTTCTTGGAGGGAAGTGATTAACCCTAACCTCATCTTTGAAGGAGGGTTCAACCCTTCCAGTTGCCCCCCATCCTTGGCTAAGGCCTCTCCGGCCATCATAGGGTTAGGGATCTTAGTTCCGTTCCTCGATTTATCTTTGAGGGAGAGCCTATTCCTCCTCTCTTCCCTCTCCTGGGGAACCCTTAGTCTCATCCCTTCACCTCCTCTGCCGGAGAAACGAGCAGTGGACTATATAGTCCAAAGTCGGATTCCACAATGAGCTTACCCATCTTTTGGAACTCCCTCTTGGTGGCTCGGATTAGACTGGCCATATTTATCTTTCCCCCATTCTCGGCGGCAAGAAAGGCTGAGGCCACGGCAATATTTTTAATATTCCCCCCGGAGATCTTGAACTTTTTGGCCAGAAATTGCAGATCCACATCCTCTGCCAGCGGGGCTGCAGGGGGGAAGCAAAGCCTCCAGATCTTTAACCTATCCTCCTCCTCCGGCAGGGGGAATTCCACCGTGAAGTGCATACGGCGGAGGAATGCTTGGTCAAGGTTCTTCCGGAGGTTTGTGGCCAGAATGGCGATCCCATCGTAGGCTTCCATCTTTTGTAGGAGATAGCTTACTTCGATGTTCGCATAGCGATCATGGGAGTCCCGCACCTCTGATCGCTTTCCAAAGATGGCATCGGCCTCATCAAAGAAGAGGATAGCGTTAGAATGTTCAGCCTCCCGAAAGATGCGATCCAAGTTCTTCTCGGTCTCACCGATGTATTTGCTCACCACAGTGGCTAAATCAATTCGATAGAGATCAAGGCCCAATTCTCCAGCCAGGATTTCAGCGGCCATGGTCTTCCCAGTCCCTGAGGGGCCAGCAAAGAGGACATTTAAACCCTTGTTCTGGACTAACTTCTTCCCAAAACCCCAACAGTCCAGCACTATGGGTTGATGAGTGACATAATGGCAGATCTCATGGAGGACCTCCATCTGGTCCTTTGGCAGGACGATGTCATCCCAGGAGCGACGAGGGGTTATCTTCACGGCAAGATTGGCTAACCTATGACGGCTATATGAACGACAGAGCTCGAAAAGGTGGTCAGGGGAGATAGACCTGTTGGGGTGCCCATTAAGCTGGGCTGTAGAAACGATCTTCTGGATTTGGCCACCGGTCAGTCGGAAGCGGTTGGCCAAATTGGCTAGATCTCCAGGATCAAGCGCTGCAACCTTGCCACTTAAATTCTCTTCCCAGAGTTGCTTGCGCATATCATAGGAAGGAGGAGGAAATTCTATCTGGATAGCTGGTAGCCTTTGGAAAAAGAAGGAGTTCGTATCCGGGGAAGCCAAACCACCAAAGATGTTCACCCCCCGAGATGATCTTATCTTATCGAAGAGGATGTTACCCCATTCTTCTGTCTTTCCCCTGGTTTTGAAGAGCACGTCAACCGAATCCCAATAGCTAATCGCATCCCTCAATCGAGACTCTCGGAGGATAAACCCAATTATGGCCCCCAAATCGACATCAGAGCTGACAAGGCTCTGGAGATTTATGACCAAAAGGTTGAGCCCTGCTTTATGGGCTATGGCTTCCGCGGCAAGCCTCTTCCCTACCCCAGCAGGGCCGCTGAAGTGGAAGAGCAATCCCTGATCAGGTTTTTTCTCCCCTAAAATTCTTCCCCAATGGAAGAGTTGGTCTTTAAGTTCTGATGAAACCCAAAGGGAGTCAATCCTTGCTTGGGGATGAACCAACTCCACAAAGGGGGCTATCCGCTGATCGATCACATCCTCTCCTAAGAGGAAATTCACTATCCTCTCATCTACCTTCACCCACTTAGCCAAAAGGGGTGAATGAGGGACACCTGGTTCATCGTAAAGTTCCAATATATGGTTGGCGATCAAGGGGGCGTTATATAGGAATCGGAAGCGATGGGCAATTTTTTCCTCTCGGTTAGGACACAAGAGGGTGAGCAACAGATCAACTGTTGGCTTCTTCTTGGTAACATTATCCTGGAGGTAAGCGTAAATCCTCTCATATTTAAGGTGTAACTCTGGAGCCACCGAGAAGAGGAGGGCCTCACGATCAAAGCCATCTAAGCCAAAGGTCTGAGTTAACCTATCGAGGGGGAAGGACTGGCCCTTATTCTCCGATTTGGCCCGCCACTGCTCAATCTCTTCGGTTTTTCTTCTGATGGCTTCCTCAATCGACTCCAAGGAGGCATCCGTGGCTCCCTCCAGCTCCTCTTGGGGGGCGATCAGCCGATCTATCTCCTCCTCGGAGATGTAGAGGCCACGGAACTCATCCATCTTTTGCATCTGGCGCTGCAAGCGGCTTTTTTGCACCCAATAGAAGAGGAGAATATCTATCCTCTTCAGCTCTTCAAGGATGTTTTTCCTGGTCCAATCGTTAGTTTTCATTCCTTAGTGGTGGGAAGGGGGGAATAGACAAACTGCCAACCGCCTGATGTGGGAATTGACTGTTCATCGCGGCTTATAAGTCGGAGCTGATAGAGCTGTTTAAGCCGATTGCTGGCTGCGCTAATGGGAATATTGAAATGTTTCCCTATTTGATTCGAGGTAACCTCTCCCTTCTCCCTCACAAACTCCAAGGTCTCCTGGAGGGCTCTGGACAGCTCGCCAAGAACCATCCACCTCCCATTTTCGTCGAAGAGGGAGAGAACAATCCCCCTCTCCTTGATGGCTAATTTAAGACAGTCCAGGAGTTCCTCATTTTTAAGGTTCAACTTTAGCAAGAGATACTTACCTTCGTATTCAGCATTCTTTACTTCGTCAAATATCCTTAACGTCTCAACGAGGAAAGTGGAGGTAGCGTATTTGATCCGACGAAAATCGAGAAGGAGTATCCCTCCCTTAGGTAAATTCTTCAGTTCCCTTTTTAAACCAAGGAAAGCTCTCTCACCAAGTTCCCTTTTCAGGAGATTGCCATCTTCGCTCAACGAGGCCATCTCAAAGGTATGAATTATCCCATCCTCCATCTGTTATAAGATGGGAGGGAGGGCCTCTAAATGCTCTGCAGAAATTGCTATTAAGCTTGTATTTCTTGCCTTTGAAGGTGGTTTTGCTTCCTATAAGCTGAGGGCGGAATGCCCTCGATAGAACGGAAGACCCTTTCGAAGTGGGAGAGGTCGTTGAAGCCGACCTCAAAGCAGATTTGGGTCACTGGATAGGGGGTATTCCCAAGTAAGGATTTGGCTTTCTCTATTCGCAAACGGGAAAGGTAGGAGATGCAAGTAATCCCCATCTCCTTTTTGAAGAGCCGACAAAAATGGTAGGGGCTTAAGCAAGCAGCCCGGGCAATATCCTTGAGGGAGATATCCTCCAGGTAACGTTCCTCCATAAAGTTCAACGCTCGCCTTACCCCTTCGTTTTGAGTGGCATGATTACTGGTCAACTGGAGAACAGTAAAGCCACCTAACCTCTCTACTCTTATCCTTCTGGTTGATACCGATTTCAGCTCATTGATATTATTAAGAAGCCAATCTACCTCCCTCTGCACCTCAACTGTCTCCGGGGAGGGGACCTGAGGTCCCTGCAAGAAGTAGGCATCTAAGATATCCCCAAAACCATTTCCACTCACTATAACTATTGGGGTGGAGAGGGTTTCAACCTCGAAGGTTTGAGAAACCTGAGCATCTAAGAGGATTAGGGTAACCTGCTCAAACACCTCTCTGCAGATCGTCTGAGGAGCTTTGGGAGCATAGAGGACGCGGAAACCATTAAGGAGAAGCCCATAAATTGTCCCCTTAAAACTTTGAGGGCTTCCTATTACCAGGATTGAAGTTGAGGGATGGTTCAATTTTAATCACCTCAAAAAGATTATTAAGCTTATTAAGCTGAAAGCGATAATAACAAAAAAACTCTAAGCCTGCTCTGCATATATTGCTCTTTTCCTGGATGATCTTGCCACTTAGGGGAGCAAGTCTATTTAGCTCGCATTATTCACAAATTTGCATAACATCCAGAGGAGACAATGATTTCTAACAGTAGGGTCAGACTGGAAGATCTTCCCTACAGGGGAAAAAGATAAATCCTCCAAAACGGAAAAACAATACCCATGGAGTATCAGTTTGTGAACATGACTTCAGATCTTAAGCAAGGAACTTCTTTCTACCCAGCCTCCTAAGCCGTTGGGAAGCTTGATCAGGCACCAGCCCTCTCTGCTTTCCTTTATCTCCACTTCTATGCCTTCGTGGAGGGTCAGTATCTTTGTATATTCATCACCTGGACCAGATCTGGCCTCCAACTGAGAGCTAAGGATGATAGCCCTCTGCTTAAAGTTCAATTCGTAGTAGCGAGCGAAAAGAAGAAGGGTGGAGACAAAAAAGAGGGAGGCAAAGACAGTGGAGAGATGCCTCATTGTCCTCCTCAGACCAGGTTTAAAACTCAAAAGGTAGCCAATAAGGGAAATGGTGAGGAAGAGGTAAAGAATCGTCTCACCCCAAGCTAACTCACGCAGGGCAAAGAATTGGGGGAGTTGGCTAAAAAACTTCATCACCCCCCTGGAAGAAGATGCCGAAGATTTATCCTCAATAAACGAACGGAGAAGTTTTAGGTTAAAGTTAATATCATCATCTCGGGGGGAGAGGATGCGGGCTTTCTCATAGGCCCAGATCGCCCGGCCAAGTTGGCCATCCTTGTAATAGGCATTACCAAGGTTGTAGTAGAGATAGCTGTTCCTTACCCCCAAGCTCAGGGCCTTTCTATAGGCTTGAATCGCTTTTTTGTACTCCCCCTCCTGAAAAAAGCTGTTTCCCTGGTTATACGCCTGGGACGGTACAACCTGGGGGAAGGAACGCATAAAGGGCAGAGCAACAAGGAGGAAAGCTGTAACCGATGGTCCCAGTGCCCTCATCTTACCAGGTGGCCGATCCTCTTCCACCGCACCCTCCAGGGGAAATGGATAAGGTTGTAGAAGAAAAGGGGCACAGCAGTTAAGGGATTATCCCAAGAAAACTTCGGGGCGTTGGGATCGGGCCTCCAGGAGAAGTGGATAATCATTGCCTTTCCCCTGATCAGATCCTTATCGAGAAACCCCCAGAACCTGCTATCAAAACTGTTATCCCGGTTATCCCCCATCACGAATATATAGCCCTTGGGAACCTTCACTGGGCCAAAGTTATCCCTATTGTTCACCCCCCGCGGTATCTCCCGCGGATCTGTGTGTTTGGAATGGGGTGGATCAGGGACCAGCCTTCCATCAACGTAAACCTTTTTATCCTTTATCTCCACCACCTGACCCTCTGTAGCTATAACCCGCTTAATATAATTGGTCTTTCGATCCAAAGGGTATTTGAAGATGATAACCTGACCCGGGCGGGGCTGTGCCAAGGCGGGTAGCTTCACTCCAATAAGGGGCAACCGCGCTCCATAGATGAATTTGTTTGCTAAAAGGAAGTCCCCTACCAGAAGGCTATCCTCCATCGAGCCAGTAGGAATCTTGTAGGCCTCTACAATGGATGTCTTAATGACGAAGGCTAAGAGCACGGCGATGATGATGCTCTCTAAGTACTCCTGAAAAATAGGTTTCTTCTTCCTACCCAACTTTCTCTCCCTGTTTAGTAGTTTTTTCCATAGTCCAAATGGCCTCCTGAGCTAATCTTAGGGTCTCCCCCATCTCCTTTGCAGAGAGATTAGAAGGGGAGAAACGAGCTAAATCGCAATTCTCAAAGCAGGTCGCGAACTTCTCCCTTACCTCTGAGGGATAACCCCTCTCCCTTAGCTGGTCTATTAACTGATCTATGGTTAAGCCAGTAGCCTCGATGTTCAGTTTGTCCCCAATATAGTCAGTAAGAGCCTTAGCTATAGCCCCATAAAATTCCCCGGATGAGCCTTCCTTAAGCAGTCTTTTTGCCTCCTTTAACCTCCTTTGAATGAGTCCCTTGGCCCTCCGCTGACGGGCATATCCGAGATCTTGGTTTATCCTCAGTTGATGCCTCCGATAGGCAAAGGAGAAAAATATGGCCAAGAGAGGAAGGAGATGAAGGATAATGTAGGAGGGGGTTTTATAAACTCGCCTTCCTTGATCGGCCAACTTAAGCAGATCGGGCTTTATATATCTCACATCCTTCCCCAAGAGTTTCACTTCCCTGCTCAAAGGAAGGACAGTAACTGGTTTCTCCTCTTCCCCAGGAGTGACCCTCAAGCTAATAGGTTTACTCTTTGCTTGGCGATAACATTTCGCCTGTGGATCAAAGTAAGGAAGACAGATGGGGCCAATCGTTAACTCCCCTTCCCTTTGGGGGATGAGGACATACTTAAAGATTTTCCTTCCCCCTATTCTGGAATCTACTTTGGAGATCTTCTCTTCCACCTCTGGCTCATATCTCTTGAATCCCTCCAAAGGGGGAAGAACTGGCGTCGTAATGAGCCTCAGGTTTCCCGTCCCGCGGATAGTAACCATAAGGTTGACTGGATTACCCAGGGCAACCTGATTTTTGTCTATCTCTGAATGGAGGGTAAAATCCCCCACCGCACCAGCAAATCCCTCCGGCTTTCCCTCCGGAGGGAGGGGTAGAACCTTGATCTCGCCTGGATTACTTCTTATCCTCACCCTCTTGGTCCTTCCCCAGAAATCGAAAAAGTCATTGCTCCTCACCGACACATCGCAGACGAGCTCCATAGGGCTGATCCTCAATTCCCCAGCGGTAGTAGGAAAGAGAGCCACTTCCCTGATCTTAGCCACATCATATCTCATCCCATTTATCACTTGAGGATGAAAGTTGAGGGTCTTGGCCTGATATATATCCTCGGTCCAGAAACCGGTGTTGGAGGGGAGTTGCCCATATTGGACATTGGTTAGGTCTTCTCTGGTACAAAGCAGATAGGTGGCCGTAACCTGCTCGCCGACATAAACCTCCTTGGGGGAGTAGAGAGCAGAGAGAAAGAGGTTCCCTCTCCCGGTGGAAACCTCCCCCGATGGTACTTGGGGGGCAGTAGGATGAGGCAATTTGGCAGCCCCTCCCGCTGATTTTGTTACTTTAACCGTAATGGGGTCGGTGTGATAGGTCTTTCCCCTTACTTTCAATTTGAAGGAACCGATCTTCAGTTCCCCCACCTTAATGGGCTGAAGATAATAGATAAAATTTATCGTCTTTGAGGAGCTCATCCTTCCATTGATGAACTGGAATTGGGACGAAGTAGAGGAGTTCGTCCCCACCACTTGAAACCCCTCCAGCGGTGGGGGTTCCGGTTCAGCTATGGAGCCTACATCCTTACCGGAGACGGTAACGGTAAGGGTAAGTTGTTCATTAAGGGAGAGCCTCTGCTTATCCACAGAGGCAATGAAGGTTAATTCCCCTCCCCGAACCATCTCCAATCCAATGAGGAGAAAAGAGGAAATCAACAATAATTTTGACTTCCAACTTCCCATCCTCACCAGTCCTTCTCTACCCTTATATGTCCGCTGGCCTTCATCCGCCTCACCTCTTTCTCGTTTTTCTTCTCCTCCTCCTTTAAGACGTTTAGAAGCCTTTCCGCCTCTTCCTTGCTCATCATTCCCTTCTGCTTGGGGAGGGCCTTTGGCTCTTCGCCTTCTCCTCCCTTCCCTTTCTGCTCCTTAGCCCTTTGGGCCCTCTGTTCTTGGGGCTCCTCTTTCTGTTTTGGTTGCGGTGACTTCTTAGCCTGCTCTGATTCCCCCCCCTCTTCCTTCTTTTGCTGGTTTTTCTGCTGACCACCCTGGCTCTTGGGGGGCTGCTTTTGGGCCATCTCCTTCAGCTTCTTCCTCACGAACTCCAGGTTATATTTGGCATCCATATCATCTGGCTTGAGCTGAAGGGCCTTCTTGTAGAATTGAATCGCATCGGTGAGCTTCCCCTGACGGTAAGCGCTATTGCCCAAATTGTAATAGGTCTGCTCCTGGAGGAGAGGTTGATCAGACCTTAACGCCTTCTGGTATTCCTCTGCAGCCTCCTGGAACTTCCTCTTTCTGTACAGGGCATTGCCGATATTGTAATGGAGTTGGGGGGACTCTGGAGATTCCAATTGGGCATCTCTATACACCTTGAGGGCCTCATCATACTGCCCCCTCTCATACAACTTATTGCCTTTCCTGTTCTTCCCCCAGAGGCTTCCCCAACCTATTGATGCATCACAAAGCAGGATAAGGCCCAATATTATCCAGACCAACCTACGCAAACCTACCCTCCCATTCAGCTTTCCTCCGCCTCCTGTCGCTTAACAGGCCCTCAGCCATTAGGGCTAAAATGGCCACGAAGAGGAAATATTGATACCTATCCTCATACTGGCTATATTGCCTGGACTTAAGCTCCTTCTTCTCCAACTTCGATATCTCCTCATAGATCTTATCAAGCTCCATCCCTCCGGTTGTGGAGCGATAATACTTCCCATCGGTAAGGAGGGCGATCTTCTCCAAGGTCAGCTCGTCAAGCTTGCTCATCACCGTTTGGCCTTTTTTATCCTTCTTATACTTCAGTAGTCTTCCGCTTTCATCCCGCAGAGGGATGGGAGCCCCTTGGGGAGAGCCTATTCCCACCGTGTAAATCCTCACCCCTTCCTGGGAGGCCTCTTTGGCTGCCCCTATCGGGTCCGATTGATGGTCCTCACCATCGGTCAAAAGGACTATCACCTTATATTTCCTTTCCCTTTGGTTAAAGGCACCCAAGGCTGACTTAATGGCCTTTCCGATTGCCGTCCCTGGCGTGGGGATAATATCCGGGTCCAGGATATCCAAAAACATCTTCGCCGCCCCATAATCCAAGGTGAGCGGACACTCTAAGAAAGCGTCCCCGGCGAAGGCCACAATTCCCACCCTGTCCCCACGCAGCTTATCGATTAGACCAGAAAGCTCATGTTTAGCCCTCTCCAGCCTATTGGGTTTGATGTCCTCGGCCAACATGCTCTTGGAGGTGTCCAGACAGATGAGGATATCCACCCCTTTCCTCTTCATCATCCGCAGCCTCTTCCCATACTGAGGGCGAGCCAGGGAGAGAAGGAGGAAGGATAGGCCCCCCACAACAAGGATGGCCTTGAGCCTCTGTTTTCCCTTGCTCACCGTAGGGGTAAGCTTTTCCATCAGCTCCAAACTGCCAAAGGCCTGCAGGATTTTCCTCTTCCTTCTGAATGAGATGATATAGAAGAGGATAACTACCGGAACAAGCCAAAGAAGCCAGAGGAGCTCTGGATTGCCAAACTTCATCCTTTTACAGCCTTTGTAAAATGTCAGGGCAGAGCCCTGAGAGCACTAATTCCTCTCCCTTGAGGGGAGGTTAAAACCTGTCCTGAGCTTGCCGAAGGATGAGGGTGATTTCCTTCTCTCTCCTTGTGTCGTCAGGGCTCCCCCCTTAGGGATACAACGCTTCTCCCGCTGAACTTAAGTGATTCCGTAGAAGATCTAACCATTACCTCTCTCTTTGGGCCGCAGCTCAATTTCACCTCTGGAAAATCTAATAGAGGGATCAAAATACCTGAGAAAACTTAAACCTAACAACCCATCCACTCGACTTTCTTCTGGCAGGTCGTGACAGAGAACATCAAAGCTCTCTATTCTCTGCCCAAGAGAGGAAAATGCTCTTACTCTGATCTCTGGGGCAAATTCAATCCCGCTCCCTGTTATGAGCCGTTTCCTACTTGCAGACTTGGCAGGATCATAACCAAGGCTCATCGCCACATCCCAAGGGATGATTGTGGAACTGGAACCTGTATCCAGTACCATTCTCAGATTTCTAACCTCACCTTTAATGAGGCCTTCAACTTCTGCATCTACTAAGAGAATGCTATCGTTTGGATCGAAGTTTACAATTCCCACGGGAACATTACCTCAACATCTTTAGGAAGTTTGCCTGCAAATCTGACTCCGACCTTACCTTTGTATTTTTTCATCTGTCTGTAAATTTCGCCTCTGTCTTTGCTATGGGCCACCAAAACACCTCGTTTGGGTCTGTTCATTTCGTCAGCTTCATAGTCTACAAAGAGCAACCATTCATTAGGATATGCCGCAACCATCTCTGCGATACTCTCCATTTTCCCCATTTCTCCCTCCTGTCTTAATACCGTCAGGCAAAGTCTTGAGAGCATGAAAAGTGATCAGACTTCTATTCTGCCACTACATTCTCTCGTGCCGTCAGGGCTCCCGCCCTGACGGACCACAATTGCCTGAGGCGATTACTGTCTTACTTGTTTCTTCTTTCCTCTGACTTTTCCTGTCAGGCCAGAGCCCTGACAGGACATGCAATCCCTGGTGATTTTTCGTAGGGACAGACCTTTAGGTCTGTCCGCTCTCTTCGGACTCCGCTAAGGCGGAGTCCCTACAAGCAAATTTCTATTTCCCCTCCTTAAGATACGGTTTCCCTCCTCTTAGTCAAG
>JAOZPP010000070.1 GCA_029932675.1 bacterium | reverse complement strand
TGCCGTCAGAATCGGGGTTCTGACGGCTCGAGGTTGCTTGAAGACCAGCACTAAAGTGCGCTAGAAACAGAAAAAGACCTACCACGGATAAACACGGAGTAACACGGAAAATTAGCAATTATCAATGAACAATTGATAATCAAAGATGCTGTCTGGCTCAAGGAATTTCAATTTTCCAATTTCTATTTTCATAGGTCGGTGTAGTTCCGTGGGATTCCGTGGTAAAAAAAATACCTTGCTTTGGGAGGATAATTGTTGTATTATCTCCAAAAGGAGAACTTATTATGGAAACTTTATTGAAAAAGGCCCTCCAAGTAGCCGATGTGGACTATCTCCAGATAATAGTAGAGAAGAGAAGGCAGACCCAGATAGACTATGCAGGCCCTCAGTTGGAGGAGATCGGGACCACCACAGAACGAGGGGGGAATGTGCGCGCCTGCCACCGCGGTGGTTGGGGGTTTGTCTCCTTCACCGACCTATCCGACCTGAAACGTTATGTGCGAGAGGCCTGCCGTCAAGCTAAAATGGTGGGAAAGAAACAGACAGCGCTCTCCCCTTTCCGGGGAAAGGCGGCCGCTATCCATCCCCAGTTTGAGATTGACCCCCAAACCATTAGTTTAGAGGAGAAGGAACACCTCCTCCGTAAGTATAACCAGATCATCCTTTCCTCCCCCAAGGTCCAGACCTCACGGGTAAGATATAAGGATCTAAGGATAGACCAATATATCGCCACCAGCGATGGCAGCTTCATCCATCAGGAAAAACTCTATACTGGAGCATTGCTGCGGGCCACAGCAAAGGATGGATCGAACGTCCAGCAGGTATTTGAATCCGTTGGGCAAACTAAGGGCTTTGAGATAGTGAAAGGGTTGGAGGAAAAGGCAGAACAGGTGGCCAAGGAGGCGGTTGACCTCCTCTCTGCCCCCAAGGTAACCCCGGGTCTCTACACGGTGATCTTAGACCCCAAATTAGCAGGGGTCTTCACCCACGAGGCGTTTGGCCATCTCTCCGAGGCTGATTTCCTCTCCGAGAACCCCAGCTTTAAGGAGAGGATGAAATTAGGGGAGAGGTTCGGCCCTGATGAGCTCTCCATCGTGGATGATGGAACCATACCAGGGGGGAACGGTTCCTATGGGTTCGACGAGGAGGGGGTCCCTGCTCAGAAGACCTACCTCATCAAGGAGGGCATCCTGGTGGGCAGGCTCCACTCCCGGGAGACGGCTGCCCAGATGGGGGAGGAGCCAACCGGAAATGCCCGCGCGCTGAGCTACCTCTTCCCCCCCATTGTGCGGATGTCCAATACCTTCATCGAGCCCAGGGATTATGAATTGGAGAGGATGATCTCCGAGGTGGAGGATGGCATTTATGCTGTGGATATGTTAGGGGGAAACACCGATCTGGAGATGTTCACCTTCTCCTCCCAGAAGGCCTATCGGATAGTCAAGGGAAAGATCAAGGGTATGGTGAGAGATGTCATCCTCTCCGGGAATGTCTTTGATACCTTGAAGAAGATCGATGCCATTGGCAATGACCTCTCCCTCTTCGGGGGGCTGGGAGGTTGTGGAAAGGGAAGGCAGTTCCCCCTTCCCGTCTCCGATGGCAGCCCCCATCTAAGAATAAAGGAGGTGCTTATTGGCTAAGGAGAGGAAAGGGATGGAAGAGTTGCTCGGGATGGCCCTTAAAGGGGCCCAGGCAGCAGAAGTGATTGAGGTGGTAACCGAGGAGGAGAGGTGCGAATTCAAGGCCGGTAACCTCAAGGGGGTGGAAAAGAGGGAAAGCAGAGGGTGGGGGTTAAGGATAATCAGGGAAGGGAGGATTGGTTTCTCCAGTAGCACAGATCCCACAAAGAGGAAAGAGCTGGTGGAGAATGCGCTGACCAGCGCCCGTTATGGCCAGGAAGCGAGATTCGGGTTCCCCTCCTCAGCCAAGTTGCCTTCAGTAAAGGCGAAAGATCCGGATTTAATCCCCTTCAGCCTGGATCAGGCGATCGAGCACTTTAACCAGGTGGCTGAGCTCATCCGATCGGCCAACCCTTCCATATATCTCGAGGGTTACATCCAGAAGGAGGTAGCCCAGGAGAGGATCATAAACTCTGAAGGATTAGATTCGGGATTTGAGCACACGAGCTTCGATTTCCTCATCTCAGGGTTGTTAGTGGGACCTGAAGGGCTCCTGCCCATCTATGAGGGGGCGTTCTCCGGGCGGTTGAGGTTAGAGGGGGAGAGGCTGGCCAGATCCCTCCTGGAAAAGGCTGAATTAGCCAAAAGAATTGCTTCCGTAAGGTCTGGGCGCCTCCCAGTGATCTTCGCCCCTGAGGCACTCATCAGCCTCCTCACCTCTCTGGAGATGGGGGTCAACGGGAAGTTAGTGCAGAAGGGTTCCTCCCCCCTCTGCGGCCGCTTGGGTGAGGAGGTGCTTAGCCCTCAGATCAACCTCTACGACGATGGCACCCGGGACCTCCTCCAGGGGAGTCGCCCCTTGGACGGCGAGGGAACCCCCATCCACCGCATCTCCCTCTTTGAAAAGGGGGTATTGAAGAACTATCTCTTTGACCTCCAGACAGGAGGGATGATGGGCGCCGGATCCACTGGTAATGCTGTGCGTAGCTTCGACACCCAACCCCGCCCAGGGATAAACAACCTGATCTTGGAGCCAGGGGAAAGGCAGATGGAGGAACTAATCCAGAGGATCGATGAGGGGATACTCATTTATGAGGTCTTAGGCGGGGGACAATCCAACCTCTTGGCCGGAGATTTCTCCCTCAATGTCGATTTGGGCTATAAGATCGAAAATGGCGAGTTGACCGGGAGGGTAAAGGACACTATGGTTTCCGGAAATGTCTATGAGGCCTTCCGCGAGATCAGGGAGATAGGGAGCGTGCAGAAGGAGGTGGGAGAATACCTCATCCCCCCGGTGGTCTTTGACTCCATCTCCGTATCGGGGAAAGGCAATTAAGAATCATACCCTTCCTGGGGTAAATTGAGGTGGCAGAATCCCAATTCTGCCACCACCCTTTTTTGCCGTCAGAACCGGGGGTTCTGACGGCGTGGGGTATTGGGCGCTTCTCACGGCGCCGGATCTTCTATTTCCAAGTGAGCTCTGTTAATGACAAGAAAGATCCTGTTGGTTACTGTTATTGCCCTCCCTCTTCTGGCGGTCTGGGCTCTCGGTTCTCCCCCTCAGGGGAAGCAGGCAAACAGTGGCCCTTCCCTGCTGCAGGGAATAATTTTAGGGACGGTGCAAGGGTTGACCGAATTCCTCCCCATCTCCAGCTCAGGCCATCTGGTCTTGGCCGAGAGAACCCTGGGGATGAGAGGAAAAGGGCTGGGATTGGAGGTTTTGGTCCACTTAGGCACTTGGTTGGCAGTGGTCCTTTATTTTCGCCGCAAGATTTGGGAGATCATTAAGGCATTTGGCTATCCCCGAAGAGGGGATAAGGGTAACCGCAACCTCTTCTTTTACCTAATTTTGGGCTCAATACCTGCAGGAATCGTTGGCCTTTTCCTCCGCGGCCCGATTGAAGAGATCTTCCACAACCCTTATTTAGTCTGCGGGATGCTCCTGATCACGGGATTCATCCTCCTCTCCACCAAATTCGCCAAACAAGGGGCCACAACCCTCTCCCCCACAAACTCCCTCCTCATCGGCACGGCGCAGGCCTTTGCCATCCTTCCCGGGGTCTCC
Source organism: bacterium (assembly GCA_029932675.1). Taxonomy (GTDB): domain Bacteria; phylum SM23-81; class DAOVCL01; order DAOVCL01; family DAOVCL01; genus DAOVCL01. The sequence continues at coordinate 14,899 of JAOZPP010000070.1, read as the reverse complement.
CGCTCTGGAACGACCATAGCTCTTGGCCTTCTGCGGGGGATCGATGGGGAAAAGTCCGCTGAGTTCTCCTTCCTCCTGGCCATTATCTCCATATTAGGGGCTAATCTCTTGGAATTGAGGGGGCTTAACCGACTTCCCTCCTCCTATCTCTTAGCTGCCCTCTTTTCCTTAGGATCTGGCTACGCGGCCATAGCCTTCCTCTTAAGAGTAATCAGAAGGGGAAGGCTCTGGAGGTTCTCCTACTATTGCTGGGGGGTAGGGATATTAGGCTTGGTCGCCCTCTGGATAAGGCATTGAGAATTGGCAGTGACCAATTAGCAATCGAAAAATTACTACCCTTCCTTTTTGTTTACAAATTGGAAACTACTTGGCATAACCCTCTTAAATTCAAGCTATTATGTGTTTGTCTTGTAGGGACAGGGCTTCAGCCCTCTCCGAAAGGGGTGGATAAGATCTGAAGGTCTGTCCCTACAGGTGATAAGAAGACCTATGATAACATCATCAGTTTACGAATAATTTGGGACTATCGAAAACCCTTAACCACTACAAATGCCTCTCCCACCAGGGTAGGGGGGTGATTGAGACCCACACTAAAGGGCGGCAAATTGCCAAAGATCTTAATTATCCGGCTGAGCTCCCTGGGGGATATAGTATTGACTACCCCTGTTCTCCGGGCCTTGAAAGGGAAGTTCCCCCAGGCCCAGGTATCCTTCTTAACCAAAGGGCGCTATCGAGACCTCCTCCTCTCCAACCCAGAGATAGAGAGGATCTTCACCTGGGAGGATGACCTGAAGAGGCTAAGGGGAGAAAGATTTGACCTTTGCCTCGACCTCCAGGCTAACCCCCAGAGCATTACCTTCTCCCTGAAGCTAAGGTCTACCACCAGGATCAGATACAAGAAGAGGCACTTAAGGAGATGGGCACTGACCAAGTTCAAATGGATACCCTTCCACCCCATCCACACCGTCGATCTCTACCTGAGGGCCCTTGCTCCTTTGGGGATCAACCCGATCAAGGACAAGACCCCACGCCTTTACCTCAAGGAGGAGGAGAGGGAAAGGGCCAGGGAGCTTCTCCATCAGGAGGGGTATGGGGGGGGGAAGCTAATTGGGATAAGCCCCGGAGCAAGATGGGAGAAGAAGAGATGGCCAATGGAGAGGTTTGCCCAAGTGGGAAGGGAGCTGGCCAAGGAGGGGGAGGTGATCCTCTTCGGGGATGCAGCGGATCAGCCCAATACAAAGAGGATTGCCCAATTGATGGGAGGGAAGCCGATCGATATGGGGGGGAGAACGGACCTCCGCCTCTTGATGGGCCTTGTGGAACAATGTGAGCTCCTTATCACCAATGACTCCGGGCCTATGCATATCGCCACCGGGGTGGGGACCCCAGTAGTAGCCATATTTGGCCCCACCCACCCTAAGTTAGGCTTTGCCCCCTTAGGGGTAAGGGACATAGTCCTCTCCACCAATCAACCCTGCAGTCCTTGCAGCCTCCATGGGGAGGGAAGATGCAGAAGGGCAAAGAGGTTTTGTATGGAGGGGATTACTCCAGCCAATGTCCTTGCAGCCGCCTACAGTATATTGAGAAGGGATCAAGGGGATAGATAGGGAAGATATGGGAAAAACAGACATATTGGGCCCGGGGGTCTTTTTGGACCGGGATGGAACCATAAATGAGGAAAGGGGCTACATCACCAAAGTAGATGAGCTTACCCTCCTCCCCCATTCTGCAGAAGGGATAAGGCTCCTCAACAGGTTAGGACTGAAGACCGTAGTGATCACTAACCAATCAGGGGTGGCCAGGGGGCTGCTTACCGAAGATAGGTTGCAGGAGATAAACAGATATTTGGAGGGGCTACTTAGGGAGGAGGGGGCCCGGTTGGATGGGATCTACTACTGCCCCCACCATCCCCTCTATGGGGACGAGAAGTACCGCAAGGACTGTTACTGCCGTAAGCCCAACCCCGGGATGGTCCTGAGGGCTGCAGCCTTTTTTCTCATCGCCCCTTGGCTCTCCTACATTATAGGGGATAAAAAGGAGGACATCGAACTTGCCCTTAGGGTGGGGGCAAAATCGATCCTTGTCCTCACCGGGATGGGAAGGAAGACGTTGGAGGAGGGAACAAAACCATCTTGGGTGGCAGATAATTTATTAGATGCTGCCCTCTGGATAGAGAACGACCTAAAGGTTTCCGGGAACCAGGAAAACCTGTAGGGCTGAATTATTCACGAAGATTTGCCCGGCAACTTCAAACTATCAATAGTTGAGCGGTCAGCTCCCCTGGTCTGACCGTGGTAGCAGAAGATGAAGAAACCCCTTACTATTGGTGACATAATTCTCATTGGCCTTTTAGTGCTTTGGAGCCTCTCCGCATTCCTTCCGCGGGGGGAGCGAGGGAGATATGTCCTCATTGAGGCAGAGGGAAAACCTTTGGGCCGTTATCCCCTCAATGGGGAAAGGGAAATTTCCGCCCCGGGCCCCTTAGGAAAGACCCACATCAAGATCGCTGGAGGAAAGGTTTGGGTCGTCGATTCACCTTGCCCTCACAAGCTCTGTGTAAAGATGGGGAAAAGGGGAAGGGCAGGTGAGGTGATAGTCTGCGTTCCCAACAGGGTAATAGTGAGAGTGGAGGGGAGAAGGGAATTTGACACGATTACCCCCTAAGGGAAGGATCCAGAAGCTCACCAGGCTTTCCCTTTTGGTTGCCTTTGGCTTGGCCCTTTATGCTGTGGAAAGCTTCATCTCCCTTCCCGTGGGAAGGGTGGGTTTGGCTAATTTGGCTACCCTGCTTGCCCTTATCCTCTTTGGGGGAGGGGAGGCATTTCTTGTTATGGGGATGAGGGTTTTATTGGGCTCCATCCTCATAGGAGGGTTCTTCAACCCCGCTTTTCTCCTCTCAGCGGCTGGAGGAGTGGCCAGCACTCTGGTGATGATCCTCCTCTTCCCCTTCTATCCGCGGGTCTTCAGCATAGTGGGAATAAGCATCTGGGGAGCTCTGGGCCACAACTTAGCCCAACTTCTGGCCGCCTACCTCCTTTTAGGACAGGCCCAAGCCATATTCAGCCTCCTCCCCTTCATCCCAATCATCTCCCTGGGCGGAGGTTTGATAATAGGTCTCTTAGCATGGTTGGTCATCTGCCGGCTCCCTGTACAACTGTCAATGATCAATTAGCGCTATCCCCTCAACCGGCAGAATCGGGGCTCTGATGGAACGGGGGAACTCCTATCTTCTGTAAATATGAAGAAGCAGCCTGCCTTAAAGACTGGGTTGGCTTTTGCCTTAGGGATAATTGGGGGTAGACTGCTCCACCCCCCTCTCCTTCCCCTCTTTTCGGCCCTGGTCCTCCTCTTCCTACTCACTATAATTGCCCATTTCAAAAGAAGCAGCCTACTTACCCCCCTCATTTTTTTGGCCCTCATTGCAGGAGGGGCGATGAGATATGGGGTAAAGGCACAGCTTCTCCCTCCCAATCATATCTCCCAGTTGGCTGGTTCTGGATATGTGCGGTTAGAAGGCCTGGTCTCTTCGGATCCGGTCTTCGATGGGGTGAGGACGAGGTTTAAGTTGAGAGCTGAGCAACTCCACCTCCAGGGGAAGGAATTCCCCACCTCCGGTGGGATCCTGGTCAAAGCGAATATCCCCAGCGGGCTCCTTCAATACGGGGATCGGGTTGAGCTGCGCGGTTGGCTTTCCGAACCCCCTACAGCGGCTAACCTCGGACAGTTCAACTACCGCCACTACCTCCACCAGCACGGGATCGATAAGCTGATGAGCATCAGGAACCCCTCTCAGGTGAGGTTCCTGGGTAAAGGGGGGAACCCAATCCGCCTCCATGGCTTCTCCCCAATGAGAAGAGCTATCTTGGCCTCCATAGACTCCCACCTCCGCGGCGACCCGGCCCACCTCCTGAAGGGTATCATCTTAGGGGAAAGGCAAGCGTTATCTAAGAGAGTGCAGAAGGCCTTCTCCGATGCCGGGGTAATCCATGTGTTAGCCATCTCTGGCCTCCATGTAGGATTAGTGATCACCATATTTTTCACCCTTTTCCGTAGTATGAGGCTCGGTTTTCGGCTAAGCAGCCTTGCCACCATCCTTATGTTAGGGGCCTACTCTGGGATAGCCCAATTCCGACCATCTGTGGTCAGGTCATCGATTATGGGGGCGCTCATCCTTTTCGGCCTCTGCCTCCAGAGGAAGCCAAACCCCCTCAATTCCATTGGGGCGGCGGGCCTTCTCATCCTCATCTCAAATCCCTTAGCCATCTTTGATCTCGGGTTCCAACTCTCCTTTGTCGCTACCATCTCCATTCTCTGGCTCTACCCTAAATTAAAGGAACTCCTTCCCCAAACCCTCTGGAGGGGAGGAAGATTGAAGGGGTGGTTAGGGGGATCGTTATTGGTCTCCCTCTCTGTCCAGTTGGGGATAGCCCCTTTCTTGATCTACCATTTTCATCGCCTCCCCCTTATCTCCCCCCTTTCCAACCTCTTAGTCGTCCCCTTAGTTGGTATCAGCCTTGCCTTGGGACTGGCTGGTTCAGCCCTCTCCCTTATCAGCCCACATCTCGGCTATACCTTGGCTGCCGCAAATTGGCTCTTCCTTAAGCTCACCCTTTGGCTCACCGGCCTCCTCTCCCAGATCCCCTACTCCTCCATCTCCCTCCCCTCTCCCTCCCCGCTGCTAACCGGATTCTACTACCTCTGCCTCATCCCCCTCGCCCATCTAAAATCATCCCTCCTTGCCCGTAAGTGGCTGCTTATCTCCATCCTTGGCCTGGCCAACCTGCTTTGCTGGAAGGGGGTGCTAAAGGGGGAGGGGGAGCTTAAGCTAACCTTCCTTTCCGTGGGGAAGGGAAGCTCCACGGTGATTCAAGTCCCCCGGGGAGGAACGATCCTCATCGATGGAGGTGGGGAGAGAAGAGGGTATAACTTTGGGGAGAGGGTGGTCATCCCTTATCTTCAATCCATCGGAAAGAGAAGTATAGACCTACTCATAGTGGCCAATCCTGACCAGGCAAACCTCGCTTCCCTCCTCCCCATCTTGAGTGAATACAGGCCAAAGGCGGTAATCGGCCCTCCCACCACCTCCCTCTCCTATCTGAGGTTTACCCAAATGGTGAGGGAGATGGATATCCCCTACCTGGACCTGCAGAAGGGGGTTTCGCTTGATTTAGCTCCCGGAGTGAAGATCGAACTTCTCCCTTCATCATTGGGTATAGCCTTTAGCCTCAAATATAAAATGGTCAGTTTCCTCTTAGGGGGTGAAATTAAACAACCCATCGAGCACCAGCCATCCCCAACCATAATCCTGGAGACGACCAATCCAGCGAGGTTGCCCAACAGCTTCTTAGAGGAGGTCAAGCCCCGATTCATCATCGCCCCCTCCCTCTCCCCTGAGGAGAGGGAAGCCCTAAGGGAACTAAGGATAAGCCCGTTGGACCTTCGACAAACCGGAGCAATCACCATCAGCTCCGATGGGGAGAAGTTTTCGATAAGAAAATATTTGACAAAGGAGAAGGAATTTTATAATATGTGACCACATCTTTGACCTCAACCGATGGACGGGAGAAGTGGAATGGGAATAAAGGGAAAATTGGAGACCGTCTCCCTTCCTGACCTCTTCCAACTATTGAGCATAGGGAGAAAGACGGGCACCTTAAGGGTTTCCAACGAATACTCCCACAAGGAAATAGCCTTTAAAGATGGTAAGATAGTCCATACCTCCTCATCTAAGGAGGAGGAGTTCTTAGGGAACTTCCTCCTCAGAAAAGGCTTGGTCTCTGAGGCCGACTTGGGAAAGGCCTTGAAGGTAGGAAGGGAGAAGGGAAAGAAGTTGGGAAGGGTCCTGGTGGAGTTGGGGCTTGCCCCGGAGGGGGAGATAGCCGGATGGCTGAGGCGGCAGGCAGAAGAATCCATCTATGATCTCTTTGGATGGGAGAAGGGGGAGTTCTCCTTTGAGGAGGGGAGGCTCCCTCCTGAGGGGGATCTCATCCCCCCTGTGGAGGTGATGAGCCTGATTATGGAGGGCACAAAGAGGATGGACGAGCTCTCTGAATTACAGAAGAAACTCCCCCCACCCCACACCGTCCTCCGGATTAAGGATTTCTTTCAGACCGATGTAGAGGAAGTTACCCTTACCCCCCTTCAGATCCAGGTCATCCCCCTGATTAACGGCCATCGAGCCATCGGGGAGATCATTGAGGAGAGCGAGCTTGGTGGATACCTCACCACCAAGGCCATCTATGACCTCCTCTCCGCCGGAATCTTAGAGAAGGTCACGGGGAAACCCAGCGCGGGGGAGTTAGAGGACGAACCCGCCATCCTCCACTCCCTGATAGATATCTACCAAAGGATCTTCTTCGTCATTCAGAATCAGCTAATAAAGAAACTTGGCCCTCGGGCGAAGAGACAGGCGGAGAACGCCTTCCTCACCATAAAGAAGAGGTATCCCCGACTCTTTCGCGGCATCAAGCTAAGGGATGATTCCCTGCCTGACTTTGCCCTCTTGGAGGCAAAGTCCTTATCCCTCCCCCCAGTTATCCGTTTTCACCTCCTCTTAGGAGGGCTGAGTGAACTGGTAAAGGAGAATCTCACGCTCCTGCGCGATGCCTTGGGAAAGAACGTGAAGAAGGAGACGATAAGGAAGATCGAAGCTGAAGTTGCCCCCCTCTTAGAGGAGAGAGCCTCCACATTTCAGCATATGGGGATGGATGAGGAAATGAAAAGGGCCCTTGAATAATGGGAGGAATTTTGCTTAACTCTGTTCTCTCTGCCGGAGTGGGCACCCAAAATGGGGGGATGGATTTTATCCCCATTCTCGGGGGGATCTTATCCTTCCTTTTGATCTGTTTCGCCTTCGGGTATGCAATGCAACTCTATAGATACACCCGGGGGGGACAATCGGCCAGGGCTTGGGTGGTAATTGGCTGGGCCCTCCTCTTTTGGGCCGGAGATTTGATAATCGAGCTGGGCCGCCAGACGGAGATCTTTTCCCTACCCCGTTGGATAGAGGTCCTGGTCACCTTTCTCGGTGCCTTACTCTTGGCAATCGGCTTTGCTCATCAGAAAAAGGTCCTCAGGTAATCCCCACCCTGTCAGGGTCTGGGGCCTAAGGTACTGTTAAATAAAAAATTCGCAGCCTTATCAGGACGATGGAACTGAACAAGGTATACAACCCCAAGGAGGTCGAGGAAAAGTGGTATAGCTTCTGGGAGAAGAAGGGATTCTTCCACGGACGCACCGACTCCCCGAAGGAGAGCTTCTCCTTAGCCATACCCCCGCCCAACATAACCGGCATCCTTACCATGGGCCATGTCTTAGACAACGTGCCCCAGGATATAATGGCCAGATGGAAGAGGATGGAGGGCTACGAGACCGTCTGGGTTCCGGGAACCGACCACGCTGGGATAGCCACCCAAAATGTAGTAGAAAAGGATCTGGCCAAGGAGGGCTTAACCAGGTGGGATTTGGGAAGGGAAGAGTTTGTGCAGCGGGTGTGGAAATGGAAGGAGGAATATGGTCAGGTCATCATCGGGCAACTGAAGAGGCTCGGTTGTTCCTGTGACTGGAAGAGGCTGAGGTTCACCTTAGACGAGGGTTTAACCCAGGCTGTGCAGGAGGCCTTCCTCAGGCTCTACGAGAAGGGACTGATATATAAAGGCAACTACATCATCAACTGGTGCCCCAGATGCAGCACAGCCCTTTCGGATGAGGAGGCCAGGCACAAGGAGATAAAGGGTAAGCTCTGGTATATTAGGTATCCCCTCAAGGGGTCCAATGGGTTCGTCACCGTGGCCACCACCAGGCCGGAGACTATGTTAGGAGATGTGGCCTTGGCCATAAACCCTGAGGATAAACGGCACAAGGGGCTCCTCAAACTTACCCCTGTTCTCCCCATCTTAGGGAGGGAATTAAGGGTAATAGAGGACGATTTTGTCGATCCCAAGTTCGGCACCGGAGTGGTTAAGGTAACACCTGCCCATGATGTCAACGACTTTGAGATGGCCAAGAGGCATAACTTAACTCCCATCCTGGTGATGGATAAGAATGGGAGGATGAACCAGGAGGCCGGTCCCTATAAGGGATTGGATAGGTTCGCCTGTCGCCGCCGACTTTTGGAGGACCTAAAGGAGCAGGGCCTCTTGGAAAAGGAGGAGGACCACCTCATATCGGTTGGACACTGCCAGAGATGTGATACGATGGTAGAACCCTACCTCTCCGAACAATGGTTCGTAAGGATGAAACCCTTAGCCCAACCGGCCATCGAAGCGGTAGAGAAGGGGGAGATAAGGTTCTTCCCCCCCCGGTGGAAGAAGGTGTATCTCAACTGGCTTTACAACATAAGGGACTGGTGTATATCCAGACAGCTCTGGTGGGGACATCGTATCCCTATCTGGTATTGCCAGGGCTGCGGCCAATCTATTCCAGGGAGGGTGAGACCACAGCTATGTCCCCATTGTCAGGGGAAGGACCTCTCCCAGGAAGAGGATGTGCTGGATACCTGGTTCTCCTCCTGGCTCTGGCCTTTTTCCGTCTTCGGTTGGCCCCAGAATACACCAGACCTGCAGAGGTTTTACCCCCTCTCCTTCCAGAATTCCGGCTATGATATCATCTTCTTCTGGGTGGCCAGGATGATAATGGCCGGATACGAGTTTACTGGTAGGGCTCCCTTCTCCCAGGTATATATCCATGGGATGGTCCTCGATGAACTGGGAAGGTGGATGAGCAAATCCCTCGGCAACTCGCCTGATCCCAGCGAGATAATAGGGGAGTTTGGCGCGGATGCGGTGAGGTTCAGCATTATCCTCATCACCGCTCAGGGGCAGGATGCCTACTTCTCTAAGGAGAAGGTCCATGTGGGGAGAAACTTTGCCAACAAGCTTTGGAATGCCTCCCGCTTTATCCTGGCCCAAACGAAGGATTTCACCGAGGATGCTTCCCACTTAGATGAAGAAAAGCTTGACCTGGCTGATAGATGGATACTCTCCCGTTTCCATCGCACGATTAAACTGATGACCGCTTCCTTAGAGGGATACAGGTTCAATGAAGCAGCCCACCTAATCTATGACTTCACGTGGCATGACTTCTGCGACTGGTATATAGAACTTTCCAAAATCCCCCTCTACCAAAAGGAGAAAGAGGGGAGGAAAAGCCAGGTTCAGGCTCTCCTCCTCTACTGCTTAGAGGGGCTTCTGCGCCTCCTCCACCCCTTTATGCCCTTCATCACCGAGGAGATCTGGCAGAAGTTACGGCCGAAGAGCCACCGACTCTGGCCCGGCGAGGAGGAGAGCATCACTATCGCCCCTTGGCCTATCCCTGAGCGAAGGTGGAGGGATAGGGCGGTCGAGAGGGAGATGGCCAAATTGCAAGGTATAGTGGTGGCGGTAAGGAATATGAGGGCTGAGTTGGGCATCCCTCCGGGGAAGAAGACCAGCCTCATATTGAAACCCACCGCGGAGTCTACCCTCCGTTCCATAGAGGAGAACTCCAGCTATATCACCCACTTGGCCAGGGTGGAAGAGCTCATCCTTAACCCAGCAGCAGAGAGGCCGTCAGTCTGTAAAACCGCGGTGGTAGAGGATGTAGAGGTGTTTCTCCCCTTGGAGGGACTCATAGACCTCCAAGAGGAGAAGGAAAAACTTAAAGATCAAATAGACAGGATCCAATCCTTAGTGGAGAAGGCCAACCAGAAATTGATGAATCGCGACTTCTTGAAGAAGGCCCCCCAGGAGGTGATTGAACGGGAGAGGGCAAAGGTAGAGGAGGGGAGGGCAAAATTGGAGAAATTGAAGGAGAACCTGAAGAGCCTAAGCGGGGGATGAGAAAAAGGTCCAAAGGAGGTTAAGGTGCAAAAGAAAATAGTCTTAACTTTGGCTTTATTATCCCTCCTTCTCCCTTCTACCCTCTCGCTTGCCTATACTGGTAATTCCTTAAGAATACAGGCACTGGGGGAGGGGTTAGCAGGGATAATAGAGGATGAATACACGGATATCTATAGGAATCCAGCCTATTTAGCTCTTGTTACTCATCCTCAGCTAATTGTGGACTTTGGTAGATACCAGCCTGAATTAAGGGTAGTTGCTTTTCCCCCTGGTGACCCTCGACCCATTGTTTATCCTGATCTTGAACCATCCATCTTTGTCCAAACAGACTCCATTCGTCATCATCTACCGGGGCCAGCTTTATCTTATTCCCCTTCCCCTAAAACTCCACCCTCCTGGAGGAATAAAAAGAGGGGAGGCTTTCTTGGCTCAAGTGATCACGATCCCTGGGCACCTAACTTCCTGCTTGGCCTAGTTGCCAATCCATTCCCTTTCTTCTTTCAATCAGGGATGGGAGCCGTGATCCTCGATGCCAATTATTACAAAAACACAAGTGAAAGTGGGGATATAGTCCGTCACTATGATGCGCAAGGTGAAATTAATTCAGATAGAGAACATCACGATCTAAGAGGTTCTTATCGGAAAAACACCGAATTTAAACTTGTTTACTCCTTTCGCCCTACTCTAAACTCCCAGATGGGGTTAGACTTTAGCTCCAATTTCTCCCAAGATGAGAATAACTACACTCACTATTCGGTGGAATCCTACTACTCATCTGGAAGCCTTTACGAAAGCGATAATAAGGGTAAGAATTTGGACCAATCCCACCTATATATGGGAAGGTTAGGGTTTACCCAACTACTCTCCTCAAGTTCTCAACTGGATCTGGTATGGAAAGCCTTCTCCGCCTCTGGCAAGAATGAAAGATCATATAAAAGCGAAAATCACAAATTCCTCCCTCACTCCTCTACAGAGGTTACGACCAAAGATGTGCAAGGCCCTTCTCCTGAGAACGTCTGGGGATGGGGATTAGAGGCTAACCTAAAGAAGGAACTCAGCTCATCATCAACAATCCATTACATCTTTGGCTTTGCCTACCGGAATGAAGACCGGGATAGCCCCCAGGAGGAGTACTATCATTATTTATATACGATTGACGAATCTACCTCATATGCGCAGGAAAACATAAGAAGAACAGATCTAACCCGCCATAGCAACGAGGAGATCTACCAAGTTTCCTTCGGTTTGGGGATGGAGTTAAGGCCCAAAGAAAATCTGAAGATAGGTGTTGGCCTGAGAGGAAATGTTTACAGAAGGAGTGAACGGGAGAACGTCACAGGTCAGGATTTCTATACCTATATCAACACCGCGGATTCCCTCTCTACTGAGAATGTCTATGACCTCACTTGGAAGATCGACACCACAGTCAAGCAATTAACCTTCCTCATCCCCTTAGGGATGGAAATTATGGCCAATAGGGGTTTGGCCATAAGGTTTGGAGTTGCTCCCTATGGTTTCTATTACAGGTCAGAGGGAAAAAAGATAATTGAAACCAAGCCGGTTAAAAACAGGGATGAAAATAGCCACCTTGAGGTGCACTACACCTTCGGCCTGGGTTACAAGATAGGTCAAAGGGCATCATTTGACCTCTACACCCAAGGGGATTTCACCTCAGTTAATAACTGGCAGGCGGCAGCCACAGTCAAATTTTAACTTATCCCATATTCATAAACCGATACGAATCCGTCATCCAGATGTTATCCCTCTATCCCTTTAGAAGACCCGCACTAAAGTGCGGTAGAAGGGTCTTCAACCGAGGTGGCAGAAGCTCTGTCTGTCACCAACCTCTTGCTATCAGGGTGAGGGCTCGGAGGAGGGAAGCCGGCAGATCAGAGATCTGACAGAGTGGGAGGAACCCCGCCAATTAGGAAAAATAATACCAGGAGGTATTTGAGATGAAAGCAATGAAGCTCTTCTTTGTTCTCCTTATCCTCTGGGCAGGAATAGCCCAAGCTGCCGGGGAGAGGCAGATGGCCATCACCATCTATAACCAGAACTTAGCCTTGGTCAAAGATGTGCGGGTGATGGAGTTGAAAAAGGGCACCAGCTTAATCAAGTTCCGGGATGTGGCCTCCCAGATAGATCCCACATCGGTCCATTTCCGCTCCCTCACCTACCCGGAGAAGGTCTCCATCTTGGAGCAGAACTATGAATATGACCTGGTAAGCACCCAGAAGATCCTCCGGAAATATATCGACCGGGAGATCAAGATAACTGCCAAGGGGGACAAGATCTACCAGGGAACCCTGCTCAGCTCCTCCCAGGAGGGGATCGTCCTGGCCACTAAGGAAGGGGGGATCAAGGTCATCCAACCTGAGTCCATCCTTAATTTAGATTTCCCCACCCTTCCTGAGGGGTTAATTACCCGTCCTACCCTGGTCTGGCTGCTCGACTGCCAAAGGGGGGGAAGACAGAGGACTGAGATAAGTTATCTAACCTCTGGGGTAAACTGGCACTGCGAATATGTGGCCGTGGCCGACAAGGACGACAGATCCTTGGACCTCGCTGGCTGGGTCTCCATCGACAACAAATCCGGAGCAACTTATCCAGATGCCAAACTCAAGCTCATCGCCGGAGAGGTGCATCGGGTGAAGCCTCCCCAGAGGCGGAGGAGGTTCGGTCCCACAACAGAGGAGGTCACTTTAGCAAAGGGGGCCCCCCAGTTCGAGGAAAAACCATTCTTCGAGTATCATATGTACACCCTTGGTCGGAAGGCTACCCTTAAGGATAACCAGATAAAGCAGCTCTCCCTCTTCCCCCCTACCCAAGTGGAAGTAAGGAAGGTTTACACTTATGATGGGGCCAGGTACGGGAAGAAGGTGAGGGTAACCTTAGAGTTCCAAAACTCACGGAAAGCTGGCTTGGGCATCCCCCTCCCCAAGGGGAAGGTGCGGGTCTACAAGGAGGATGTAGACAAGTCCTTGGAGTTCATTGGGGAGGACTTGATCGATCATACCCCCAAGGATGAGAAGGTAAGGATCTTCTTAGGAAATGCCTTTGATATAGTGGGGGAGAGAAAGAAGGTAAGCTATCATAAGATTGGGGAGAGGGCCCGCGAGGAGAGCTGGGAGATAAGGCTACGCAACCACAAGAAGGAGAAGGTAGAGGTTATGGTTATTGAACACTTTTGGGGGGAGTGGAAGATAACCGAGAGCAACTACCGATACACCAAGAAGGATGCCTACACCGTTGAGTTCAAGATCCCAGTGGCCCAGGACGGGGAGTCGGTATTGAAGTATACAATAAGGGTTGAGTGGTAGAACCTCCCCCACACTTAGCTTACTACGCTGATAAGAGTTCTTTAACGGGGCTTTCGCCTTGCTCTCATCCCTTTAACCCCGCACTTATATAAAATATAAGTGCGGGATTAAATATCCAGACATCCAAAATGCGCTTATTCCAGCGTTGTTCCACTATCCGCAATTTTTGCTTGACAGGCTAAAATTTTTTTGCTTAACTATTCCTAAATTTAGATGAAAGGAGAGAAGATGAGGAAGGTTAGATTTATTGGGGGCATTATCCTCCTTCTTAGCCTTGGGTGGTTGGTCGGCTGCCAATCGCCAGCCGTGACGTCGATGAAGATATACATCCAGCAAAAGAATTGGGACAAGGCTCAGGCTCAGGGGGAATTGGCAGTCAAGGAACAACCCCAGAATGCGGAGGCCTGGTGGCTCTTAGGAACCGTATACTCGGAAAGGAAGATGTATACCAAGATGAACCAGGCCTTTGATAAGGCGGTAAAGATTGATCCAGGCAAATACAGGCCAAAGGTAGAAAACTGGAGGAAGGGACAATGGGGACAGAAGTTCAACGAGGGTTTGGCCCTAATTAAGAAGGGCAAGTTGGCAGAGGCCAAGAAGAAGCTAAGGATAGCCTTGCTCATCGACCCGAACAAACCCCAGGCGTGGGAGAACTTGGGTTACATCTACTCTGAGGAAGATTCCACGGAGAAGGCCCTCTCCTGCTATGAAAAGGGCTCCCAACTCGATCCAGAAAACACGACTGTGCTGATGAATATAGCAGCGCTCCACTACAATCACCGGAGATACGAGAAAGCAATGGCCGTTTACGACTCTGTCCTCTCCCTCGATCCCTCTAACAAAGAGGCTTCCACTCAAAAGGCAAATTGTTCGTTCAACTTGGGGATCTCCTCTCTGCAGAAAAAGGATTACGACAAAGCTATAGGTTATTTCGAGGGGGTTCTGGAGATCAATCCTAACGACCCGGACGCCCTCCACAACCTCGCCCTAATATACTCCAGCCGCAAACAGGAGGATAAGGCAGCCAGCTACTTAGAGAGGGCCCTCGAGGCAGACCCCCAAGATTATGAGGCCATCCACTACTTAGCCTCCATCTATATCTCCCAAAAAAAGATGGACAAGGCCGCTCCCCTTCTGAAAAGGGCCCTGGAAAGGAAACCGGATGATTTGGAGGCGATGAGATTTTTGGCCTCCATATATCGCTCCCAAAAGAAATACGATCAGGCCCTTGCCTTATTTGAAAAGGTAGTCGAATTGGATCCTCAGAATGTGGAGGCCTGGAATAGCCTGGGCCTCATCTACTCCTACAAAGGGATGAAGAAAAAGAGCGAGGAGGCTTATCGGAAGGCTGAAAAACTGCAACAAAAGTGATGGAGCAGCACCCCCTGAGGAACGGTACAATTGGCAAAAAGCAGTGCTTTGCGCACTGCTTTTTTGTTGCCTCCCCCTGATCGGAAGGATATATTGAGGCCGTGGAGAGGTTGATTGACGTGGTCCCCCTCCTCCCCTCTGAGGGGACGTTAACCTACTCCCTACCTCCTCCATTGGAGGGGAGGGCCAGACCAGGGAGCAGGGTGCTCATCCCGGTAGGGAGGAGGACCTTAACCGGGGTGATCGTGGGCAGAGCCAAGGAGGCCCCCCGGGGAAGCCTGAAGGAAATCATCGATGTCCTCGACGACTACCCCATATTCAACCAGGAGTTGCTCAGGTTCACCCAATGGATAAGCCAATATTACCTGAGTAGCTGGGGGGAGGTCCTTA